>NZ_PYIB01000052.1:0-105469 GCF_009129705.1 Roseobacter sp. TSBP12 | reverse complement strand
GGTCGACAGGCCCAAAGCGGCCAAATCCGGCTGCACGGCGGACAGATCGGTGTGGCGGAAGGCCAGATAGGTCGCGAGGTTTTGCGCCGAGGGGCGAAAGGCTTCGCGCATATCGAGATCGGCCCAATCGCTCCAGATCGTGTCTGTCTCTGTGGCGATGTGATCGCGCAGGGCGCGGAACCGCGTCAAAAGATCGGCCGGATTGGGCGCGAGCGGGCAGGAGGGGGGCGAGATGGAAGAAGCGGCGGACATGGGGCACCTATCTGTGACAGTTGCGGCCAGTGTTCGCCGGTCTTGGTAACGGCGCTATGGCAGAGATCAAAGAATGGCCTGTTTTGGAAAAGAAACACCGCCTGGGTGCCGAGGCAGGGGCGGTGTGGCAAGCTGAGATCAGGCTTTGCTGCGGCTTTTGCGGGCGGGCGTGGGGCGGACCCGTTTTTCGATCATGTCATAAAGCACTCCAGCCAAATTTTTGCCGGTGGTGGTCTCCGCGCCTTCAAAGCCCGGCGAGGAATTGACCTCCAACACTTTCGGCCCATCTTCGGCGCGCAACAGATCGACGCCCGCCATACGAAGGCCAAAGGCCTTGGCGGATTTCAACGCGACGTCGCGTTCGGCTTTGCTGATGCGCACGGTCGAGGCGGTGCCGCCCAGATGCAGGTTGGAACGGAAATCGCCGCCCGAAGACGAGCGTTTGATTGAGGCCACGACTTTGCCGTCGATGACGACACAGCGGATGTCTTCGCCCGCAGCTTCTTTGACGAAATGCTGGACCAAAAAGTTGGCTTTGAGGCCGCGAAACGCCGAAATCACCGATTGCGCCGCCTTTTTGGTTTCGGCCAGGACCACGCCGCGGCCTTGGGTGCTTTCCAACAGTTTGACGATGAGCGGCGCTTGGCCCGCCAGGGCGATCAGGTTGTCGGTGTCTTTGGGCGAGGAGGCGAAAGCGGTGGTCGGCATCCCGATCTGGTGGCGTGAGAGGACCTGATGGGCCTGAAGTTTGTCGCGCGATTTGGATATGCCTTCGGAGCCATTGACGCAAAACGTGCCGATGGTTTCAAATTGCCGGATCACGGCGGTGCCATAAGAGGTGATAGACGCGCCGATGCGCGGGATCACGGCGTCATAGCGCGGCAGGCGCTCGCCATCGTAATAAATCTCCGGGGCCATGGCATTGATCACCATGTAACAGCGCGCGGTGTCGATGACCTCAACCACATGGCCGCGTTTTTCGCCCTCATCCACCAAGCGTTGGGTCGAGTAATTGTCCGGTTCGCGTGACAGGACCGCAATGCGCAGCGCGCGCGATGGCAAGGTGTCGCGGATCGCGGTGGTGAAATAGGCGCTGTCGTCCAAAACCGGTTGGCAAAAGCTCTCGGTCGGTTGAACGATCATATCTTCAGAAATCGCCTGACGGCCCAAAAGCATCCGGTAAGCCATATTGGTGCGGTTGGTCAGGGTGATTTCAATCGGCCAGCGGCGATCACCCATCTGGATTTCGGATGAGATGACATAGCGCAGCTCGGTTTCACCATTGGACGAGGTGACTTCGCGGCGATCCACCACATCGGCGGAGCAAGAGATCACGATGTCCTCGCGCGCCGGAATGGGGTGGATGTTAAAGCGCACTTTCGGGGCATCCGCCTTGCCAAAGGGTTCGATGTCAAAGGCATGCAGCGCCGAGGTGCGCGCGCCCGTGTCGACCTTGGCCTTGAGCGCAGGCAAGCCGAGATCCGGCAGTGCAGCCCATTCTTCCCAGCCCAAAGCGAAAGGAGCTTTATCCATCATTGTCGTCTTTCATTTACTGGGGAGGTCCCGTCGCGGTCACGTTCAATGCCCGTGTGCCGTGTTACACGCGCCCAATGTCATCCTTCTGTGTGTATGACAAGAGGGTTTGTGAGTTTTGTGACAGCGACGCTGGGGACCGGCGTAAAGAGAGAAATGCGCGCCCCGATTGGGCCGGAGCGCGCCATCTTTTGAGTTCAGTGCGGCCTTATCAGGCCGGACGCATCAGTGGCCCGTATGATCCGCATGGGCGGGTGCCGCCAGATCCAGCGCCGGGGCGGGGGACGCGGGGCGCGGTGCATCGGCAGAGGCGGGGATGTCGACCCAGGCATTTTCGCCATCGGCGCAATATTGCGTGGTGGGGAAATAGATCACCCCCTCCCCAAGGCTGGCATCCAACGTGCCACGAAAGATGAATTCGTCAAAAAAATCGTCGGGCAACGTGCCACCTGACCATTCAATTGTCTGCACGCCTTCGGTGACCGGACTGCCATGAACGGTATAGCTATGGGCATAGGCCCCACGTTCTGTGGTCACGGTCCAGCCGGGTTTGGGCATTGGTTTGACGTTCACAACGCCTTCGGGAATGTCAATGCGCACACGTTGGGTGCTTTGCCCGTCGCAGCCATGGGTGATGCGCATCACGCCTTTGTAGGTCGTGCCCAAGGCAGCGGTTTGGGTTTCGAGGCTCGCATGGGCCATGGCAGCCAGAGGGGCGACAGAGATCAGACATCCGGCCAAAGCCGGTTTCAGAAAAGAAAATTGGGTCATTGTTGTATCCTAAATTCACATAACAGACCCATCGGCACCGCCTGCGGGGCGGGTCGATGGCGTTTGATCGGCTGTTAGGCGAGGACGGGCGGCGCGCGCGCCGTTTTGACCCGTAAAAGCTGTGGGATCGAGAGGGAGTCTTGAGCAAAAATTCGGGGGGATCTGTGGGGGCTGCCGCTGGGGGCGCAGAGGCCTTGGGTGTCTGGCACAACCGCCGAAGTGGAGATCACACAGTTCGGGCAGCGGCTGTCAGACCCCGAGCCCGAGCCGCCATAGCCGCAGATGTCGCTGGCGGAAAACCCAAGTTCGGCAAACAGGGCGGCGTTGGCCGCCGGAGCGGGGGCAAGGCCAACCGGACGCGCGCCATGCAGCCCCGACAGGACCGCAAAAGCCAGCGCCGCGATCAGCGTGATCAGCGACCTTAAGGTCCTGGTATGGGCGATGGCACGGATCATCATGGCGGGAACATGGCTCAATGGTTCGACCCGTTTAACGCTCGGGCGTGATCCGGTCAACAGGCCCCATGTGGCTGAAGAAATGAACATTCCGAGTTGGCGCGCGCGAAAACTGCCGTTTTCTTAAGCGAGAGAAAAACGCAGGCGAGGCAGGTCGCGTCAGGCACAGGTGACGCTTTTGTTACAGGCGGTGGGGGCGCAGATTTGCGGCAGGGAAAACCAAAAGTTGAAAAACGACCGAAAAGGGGACCACCATTATGAGCAAAGAGAGTTTCATGCCGCTAGTCTACGGGTTAGAGGACGTGCCGCCTCCGTCAAAGGCCGCTTTGGCCGCGGTGCAACATGTCTTGGCCTCCATCGTTGGCATCGCCACGCCGTCCCTGATCATCGGCGGCGCTTTGGGATTGGGCGAACAAGTGCCCTACTTGATAGCGATGGCGTTTTTTGTCTCGGGCGTGGCCACGTTCATCCAATGCAAACGCATCGGCCCGGTGGGATCGGGGCTTTTGTCTTTGCAGGGCACGTCCTTTGCCTTTCTGGGCGCGGTGTTGGCCGCGGGTTTTGCGGTCAAAAGCCAAGGCGGCACGCCGGATGACATTTTGGCGATGATCTTTGGCCTGTGTCTTGTCGGCTCTTTAGTGGAAATCATCCTGTCGCAGTTTCTGGACAAGCTCAAACGCATCATCACGCCCACGGTGACCGGGGTTGTGATCACCGTCATCGGGCTGAGTCTGATCAAATCGGGTTTTACCGATTTCGCCGGGGGCGCGCGGGCGGGCGAAGACCTTGGCAAGCCGCTCTATCTGTTGCTTGGCACTCTGGTGGTGGCGGTGATTTTGGTGATGACCTTTATCGGCAAACCGACCCTGCGGATTTCGGCCATCATGATTGGCCTCATCGTTGGGACCATCGTGGCGAGTTTCTTTGGTCTGGTGAATTTTGGCGCGCTGAGTTCGGCCAAACTCTTTGCCCTGCCGATCCCGTTCAAATACGGCATTGATTTCGACATCGGCCTGTTTGTTCCGATTGCCTTTCTCTATCTGGTGACGGCGATTGAGACCTCGGGCGATTTGACCGCCAATTCGGTGATCTCCGGTCAGCCGGTGGAAGGCGAGCTTTACATGAAGCGCATCAAGGGCGGGGTGTTGGGCGATGGCGTCAATTCCGCATTGGCGGCGGTGTTCAACACCTTCCCCAACACCACGTTTTCGCAAAACAACGGTGTGATCCAAATGACCGGCGTCGCCTCGCGGCATGTCGGGATGTATATGAGCGGGGTCTTGGTCCTGTTGGGCCTGTTCCCCATCATCGGCACGTTCTTTTTGATCATCCCAAAACCGGTTTTGGGGGGAGCCACATTGGTGTTGTTCTCGACCATCGCCGTGGCGGGGATTCGCATCCTGTCCTCGGTCGAGATGACCCTGCGCCGGGTCTATATCATGGCGGTGTCCTTTGGCTTGGCACTTGGCGTCACCTTGGTGCCCGATGCGACGCAACACCTGCCGAGTTTCCTCAAACAGGTCTTTGCCGCGCCGATCACGCTGGCGGGGATGTCCGCGATCATCTTGTCTCTGGCCATTCCTGAGGATGCCAAAGCCACGGTTGAAGCGGCGGAGTAACCTCCGCGGATCGAAGTGAACCCGTCCCCCCGCCCGTGTGTGGGTGGGGGCGGTTTTTTCACGCGCCACATGTCGGGAGAGAGGCTTCTGCGACGCGCAAAGCGAGCCTCTGGCCCTGACGCGCCTTTGCGGGTAAATCCCCCCTATGACCCAAGATGCTCAAACCCCGCGATTCTCATTTTCCCTCAACGCCACCGATGGGCGCGCCCGCACCGGGGTGATCTCCACCCCGCGTGGCGACATTCGCACGCCTGCGTTCATGCCCGTGGGCACGGCGGCGACCGTCAAGGCGATGATGCCCGAAAGCGTGCGCGCCACCGGGGCCGACATCCTGTTGGGCAACACCTATCATTTGATGCTGCGTCCCACCGCCGAACGCATCGCGCGTTTGGGGGGCTTGCACAAATTCATGAACTGGGAGCGGCCTATTTTGACCGACTCTGGTGGGTTTCAGGTGATGAGTCTCTCCGATCTGCGCAAGCTGACCGAAAAGGGCGTGACCTTTCGCTCGCATATTGATGGCTCCAAACATGAGTTGACGCCGGAACGTTCGATGGAAATCCAAAAACTCTTGGGCTCCGACATTGTGATGTGTTTCGACGAATGCCCGGCGCTGCCCGCCGATCGCGACCGGATCGCGTCCTCCATGCGGCTGTCGATGCGCTGGGCGGAACGGTCTCGTGAGGCCTTTGGCGACCGTCCGGGCCATGCGCTGTTTGGCATTCAACAGGGCGGGCTTGAGCGTGATTTTCGCGAAGAAAGCGCCGAGGCGCTCAAGAAAATAGGCTTTGATGGCTATGCGCTGGGCGGTCTGGCCGTGGGCGAGGGGCAGGAGGCGATGTTCGGTTGCCTCGATTTTGCCCCCGACATGTTGCCCACCGATAAGCCACGCTATTTGATGGGGGTTGGCAAGCCCGATGACATCGTGGGCGCGGTCAAACGCGGCATCGACATGATGGATTGCGTCTTGCCCTCACGCTCTGGCCGCACGGGTCAGGCATGGACCCGGCGTGGGCAGGTGAACATCAAGAACGCGCGCCACGCCGATGATCCGCGGCCTCTGGACGAACACTGCTCCTGCCCGGCCTGTTCCCACTATTCGCGTGCCTATTTGCACCACGTCTTTCGCGCGCAGGAGATGATTTCCGGGATGCTTTTGACTTGGCACAACCTGCATTATTTTCAGGAAATCATGCAAGGCATGCGCGACGCGATTGCGGGCGGAACATTTGCGGCTTGGGAAGCGGAGTTTCACGCCAAACGCGCGATGGGTGACATTGATCCGCTGTAAGATATGCGAAAACATCTGCGCGACCTGCGAATAAGGTGAAAGATAGGGCAAACAGACCTTTCTTTTATTTTCTAATGGCTTTGGACATGAAGTTGATCAAGCCGGGCCGTGTCAGGCGCCGTGACGCGGACGTCAACGCAAATCCACTCTTGCAGGGCCGCCCGTTGAAAGGCAGACTGCTATGCAACATGCAACCTGTCTTGCTTGAAATCTGCGGGCGGCCACCCCAGATGTAATCACTAAGACAGGAAAGAGCGCAAAGCTGCTGCAAAGCCGGGGCTTGGCTCTTTTGCCAATAAAAGGAATGAACATGCACGAGCAACTCCAATCCTACCCCGTTCTTCCGCTGCGCGACATCGTGGTTTTTCCGCATATGGTTGTGCCGCTGTTTGTTGGCCGTGAGAAATCGGTCAAGGCGCTGGAAGAGGTGATGAACCAGGACAAGCAGATTCTGCTTGCCGCCCAAATGGACCCGTCGGTCGATGACCCGGATATTGATGGCATTTTCCGCGTCGGTGTCTTGGCCAATGTGTTGCAGCTTTTGAAACTGCCCGATGGTACGGTCAAGGTTTTGGTCGAGGGCGAAAGCCGCGTCCGGCTGACCGAATTCACCCAAAATGACAGCTATTTCGAAGCTCAGGTCATCCCGCTTGAAGAGAGCGAAGGCGATCCCGCCGCGATCACCGCGTTGTTGCGCTCGGTGCGCGAAGAGTTTGAACATTACGCCAAGGTGAAAAAGAACATCCCGGAGGAGGCGCTGGCCGCCGTGTCCGAGACCCGCGAACCCGCGAAACTGGCCGATCTGGTGGCCGGGCATCTGGGGGTGGAAGTGGACCAGAAGCAAAAGCTTTTGGAAACGCTGGCCATTGATGACCGCCTTGAGGCGGTGTACGGCCTGATGCAGGGCGAAATGTCGGTGTTGCAGGTCGAGAAAAAGATCAAGACCCGCGTCAAATCCCAAATGGAGCGCACCCAGCGCGAATATTACCTGAATGAGCAAATGAAGGCCATTCAGAAGGAATTGGGCGACGGCGAAGACGGGGCCAATGAGATTGCGGAATTGGAGGCGAAAGTCGCCGAGACCAAGCTGTCGAAAGAGGCCAAGGACAAGGTCGATGCCGAGATCAAAAAGCTCAAAAACATGAGCCCGATGTCGGCAGAAGCCACCGTGGTGCGCAACTATCTGGATTGGATGCTCTCAATCCCATGGGGCGTGAAATCGCGGGTCAAAAAGGACCTGAGCCGGGCCGAGGACATCCTCGATCAGGATCACTATGGTTTGGAAAAAGTCAAAGAGCGCATCGTCGAATATCTCGCCGTGCAACAGCGCAGCCAGAAACTCAAAGGCCCGATCATGTGCCTTGTGGGGCCTCCGGGCGTGGGCAAGACCTCGCTTGGGAAATCGGTTGCCAAGGCCACGGGGCGCGAATTTATTCGCATCTCTTTGGGCGGTGTGCGCGATGAGTCCGAGATCCGCGGTCACCGCCGGACCTACATCGGCTCCATGCCGGGTAAGATCATCCAGGCGTTGAAAAAAGCCAAAACTACCAATCCGCTCATTTTGCTCGATGAGATCGACAAGATGGGTCAGGATTTCCGTGGCGATCCCGCAAGCGCCATGCTCGAAGTGCTGGACCCGGAACAGAACTCCACCTTTGTGGATCACTATATGGAGGTCGAATATGACCTCTCCAACGTGATGTTCCTGACCACATCGAACAGCTACAACATGCCGGGGCCGCTGATGGACCGGATGGAGATCATCCCGCTTTCGGGGTATACCGAGGACGAAAAGGCCGAGATCGCCAAACAGCATTTGATCCCGAAACAGATCAAAAACCACGGCCTCAAAGCCAAGGAATTCTCTGTCACGGATGGCGCGATCATGGATGTGATCCGTTATTACACCCGCGAGGCGGGGGTGCGCAGCCTTGAGCGCGAATTGGCCAAGATTGCCCGCAAGGCGGTGACCAAAATCGTGCGTAAAGAGGTCGAGGCGGTGCATGTCACCTCCGAGACGCTTGAGGAGTTCCTGGGCGTGCGCAAAGTGCGCTACGGCTTGGCGGAGAAAGAAGATCAGATCGGTGTTGTCACCGGGCTGGCCTATACCTCCGTCGGCGGTGATCTGTTGCAGATCGAGGCGCTCAAATTGCCCGGCAAGGGGCGGATGAAAACCACGGGTAAGCTCGGCGATGTGATGAAAGAAAGCATCGACGCGGCCAGTTCCTATGTCCGCTCCATCGCGCCCTCTCTTGGGGTCAAGCCGCCGCTGTTTGACACGATGGACATCCACGTCCACGTGCCCGATGGGGCGACGCCGAAAGACGGACCGTCTGCCGGTCTGGCCATGGTCACGACCATCGTGTCGGTGCTGACGCAAATCCCGGTGCGCAAAGACATCGCCATGACCGGCGAAGTCAGTCTGCGCGGCAATGCAACGGCGATCGGCGGGCTGAAAGAGAAACTCTTGGCGGCGTTGCGCGGCGGGATCAAAACCGTTCTCATCCCTGAGGAGAACGTCAAAGATCTGGCCGACATCCCGGACAACGTCAAAGAGGGGCTGGAAATCATCCCGGTCACCCATGTCTCTGAAGTGCTCAAATACGCGCTTGTGCGCCAGCCTGAGCCGGTGGAATGGGACGCAGAGGCCGATGAGGCGGCGCGTTTGGCCAAAATCACCTCAACCGGTGAAGGGCAGGGCGCAACCGCGCATTGATTTCGTCTCGGAAACAATCATAATGAAAAACCGGCCTGAGGGCCGGTTTTTTGTGGCTGATATGCCACCAAGCCTCTGTGGTTTACCCCGAGATTGCCAGAGTTTTGAGCAATCATGCCAGCTGACCGCGCTGTACCCCATGAGATAAACCATTCGTTCATTTCCCATTTGCGCCAAGGGGGGCTGTGGCGTTAGGGTTTCCGTGAGCGAAACAAAGAGGTTCAAATGGCAACCCGAAAATCCTCGACCAGTAACCGCAAGACTGCGACCGCTGTCAGGAAGACCACATCAAAATCCACATCCCCCCGTCGCAGCACCAAAGCGGCAACCATGCCAAAATCGGAGTCCCCTGTGACAACAATTTCCAATCCAGAGCCGCTTAAAACCGTCCCCAGCAGCACAGATGCCGCCCCGGTTGATGCGCCTGAAGCAAGTGTAGTGACCACGATGAAAAAGAAAGAAATGATCGCCAAAGTGGCTGAAGCCTCTGGTGTGAAACGCTCTGACGCCAAAAAAGTGCTCGAAGCGGTGTTGGCAGAGTTGGGCGATGCGCTCCAGCGCGGCGACGAATTGAACCTGCCGCCGCTCGGCAAGGTTTCGGTCAACCGCCAACGCGAGGGCTCGGGCGCACATATCGTCATCGCCAAGCTGCGCCGCCCGAAAGCGATGATGGCGGGCACCGAAGAGGGCGATGTCTCAGGCGAGGAAGCGACAGAAACCGAAGCCGCAGAAAGCTAAAGCCTCCCGCTTTAAAAATCTGCATTTCGCCCCTTGCATCAAAGGACCCGTGGCGCTAAACACCGCGCCACGGCGGGTGATTAGCTCAGTGGTAGAGCGCTTCGTTCACATCGAAGATGTCAGGAGTTCAAATCTCTTATCACCCACCATTTTCCACATTTTCCACATTTTGTTTTTAAATAAACTTTTTCTCACGCCAACTTCAATTGTATGGTGAAAACCTTTCAAAATGTATGTGCGCTTTACTGCAAGAGCAGGTAATAGCATATGCATGGAACCTCACATGCGCCGCAGCACAGCTTTTGATCCTGAAAACGCGATCAAAGAGGCGTTGGCGAACGCGGGCATCATGACGAAAATGTGTCGTGAGGATTGCGAGGTTGGCTGAACTGGATAGGCTGATCTCTCGGACGCTGAGACAAGAAAGGCCGCACTTGAAGTGGACAAGATGTTGCGGCCGCGGAGCGGAAGAGAAGAGCTGAACGACAAGCCACCCGAGAGCCGCGCGAGACGCCAGAAAAGGCAATCTGAGGCAGTGACCAAATGAATGAGCAAAGTAAAAAAGCGAAGATGTCGTTGAGAGGACTATGGCGGTTTTTACTGCGATTATTGACTTTAGCTTTGGTCGATATCTTTTTGGCGCCGTTCATTGCAATCATTTTTATCTTTGGCTTTAATATCTCGGATCCATTTGCAAGCGACATTCCCCCGGGCGATGGAGTTTGGCACTATTACATATCCCTCAGTGCTTTGGTGCTCCTGGCATACTTACTCGCTTTCTACGGCATCATATCCATCATTACGATTTTGTTATCTCGCAAACTGAATGTAAGGCGAAGAGCCCTTGTTCGTTTGGGCACTTACAGTTTGTGGATAGGTATGTTTGTTTCCTTGGACCTTATCGACGCTGATTTTGATGTTTTGGTTTGGGTCAGGACTTCGATTTTTGTTGGTGATCCCCTTGTGTGGGGCGGTTTTTGTTCGTCACTCTTGTCGGAATATGTCTGGGAGCGAATTTCCAAAAGAAATAAAAGTCGAACAGCGTAGTAGACACTTCACGGGCATGCTTTTGGTTTATGGAGAACCTTCGCTCATAGGCTCCAAGAGCTTTGCGCCTCTCCAGCACCCCGCACAGCAGGTCTTTCACCACGAATGGTTCCACCCCAAGGTCGATCAGTCGCGCATGGGGCGTATCGGCGGAGTTGGTGTGAAGGGGCGCGCGTCTCATCCTCCGCTGGGCGTTTTGGTCGGGGCTTTTTGCCGGATTGCTTGGGCTCAGCGTGGTTTTGCCGCAGAGCTGAGACGAAATCTAACTTGTCAGACCCGGTTCGGCACAGTAGTTCGATCCCATGACCCATTCCGAGACCTATCCCACTCTCTATCTTTTGCGCCACGGCCAGACCGAATGGAATGTCGAGGGCCGTCTTCAGGGCCGTCTTGACAGTGCGCTGACTGAGACAGGCGTGGCGCAGGCCCATGCGCAGCGGGCGATTTTGGCGCCGATTTTGGCCGCGCATCCGGGGATCGCGATCCACGCAAGCCCTTTGGGCCGAGCGTGGCGCACCGCATCTGTCGTTGCCGAGGGGCGCGCAGTGCAGGCGGTGGACGGGCTCAAAGAAGTGTTCGCCGGCACATGGGAAGGCCGATTGCGCGCCGAAGTTGTGGCAGAGCGGGGGTTTGGATCGGCGGAAGAAAAGGATATGTTCTCGCTGTTTTTAAGCGCCCCGAACGGCGAGGGGGGCGCGGCTTTGGAGGCCCGCTGTCGCGCCTATCTGGCCAGCCTGACCCAGCCCACCGTGATCATTTCGCATGGAGTCGTCTCGGCCTTTTTGCGCGGGATCATCTGTGGTCTCTCTTTGGATGAGATCGCCGCATTGCCCCATGTTCAAGGCGTGGTGACGGTGCTCTCAGGCGGTCAGGCGCGGGTGCTTGACACGACAGAGGCGGCTGAGGCCTATCTGGCCCAATCCCTGGCGACCGATCCCCCTGCGGCATGACGCCCTCTGGTCTGCGCGCCTGAGATGGGGCAGGAGGGGCCTATGAGCTTTTTTGACAAAATCCCGACCTCCACCTTTGTGATTGCCGCGCTGACGCTCGGGCTGGCGCCGTTTTTCCCGGAACCGCATGTCTGGGAAAAGATCAAAATGCTACTGGCGGGCGCGTTGAGCCGACCGATCGATATGTTTGATCTGGTGTTTCACGGTCTGCCTTGGGCGCTTTTGGTGCTGAAACTGGCGCGGGGCGACCGGGGGCAGGCTGTTTAACCGTCGCTGTCACGAAACTGTCGGATATCTTTTACCATTTGGAAAATTGTTTGACACATTTCTCCGAGACAGTGCGGTTGAAGACGACGGGGACCAGCCCCGCGTCTCATAAACGCACATCCATTCCGGAGACCTTATATGTCCATCCGTATCACGCGCCGTCAGGCGCTTGCCGGGGGCGCTGCCCTTGCCGGCTCCCTTGCCATGCCCGGCCTGTCCCGCGCCGCCACCCGTCCGTTGATCACCCACGGCGTTCAGTCCGGTGATGTTGCCCATGATGGTGCAATGATCTGGGCCCGCGCGGACCGCGAGTCCAAAATGATGGTGGAGTGGTCCACCACGGACACGTTCGCCAATGCCACGCGGGTTCAGCCGCTCTCCGTTGGCGATACATCCGATTTCACCGGTAAAATGTTGCTCGAAGGCCTGCCGTCGGACCAGGATATTTTCTACCGCGTTGCCATGGCCGATCTGTCGGACACCAATTCCGTCTCCGAGGCGGTCACAGGCCATTTCCGCACCGCGCCGGGGTCGCTGCGTGATGTGTCTTTCGTCTGGTCTGGCGACACCGCCGGTCAGGGCTGGGGCATTGACGAGGATCGCGGCGGCATGACCACCTACGCGACCATGCTGGGACATCGCCCGGATTTCATGATCCACTCCGGCGATACCGTTTATGCCGATGGCCCGCTCTCGGCTGAGGTCGAGTTGAAAGACGGCACGATGTGGAAAAACGTCATGGTCGAAGAAAAGACCAAAGTGGCCGAGACGCTGAATGAGTTCCGTGCCGCGCATAAATACAACATGCTCGACAAGAATGTGCGGGCGTTTAACGCCGAAGTTCCGATCCTCTATCAATGGGATGACCACGAGGTCACCAACAACTGGTATCCGAACGAGACCTTCGCCTCGGATGATCGTTACACCGAGAAATCGGCGGCTAAACTGTTTGCCCGCTCGGCGCAGGCGTTTTTTGAAATGTACCCGATCCGCGTCAATGCCGCAGAACCCAAGCGTGTCTATCGCAAGGTCTCCTATGGTCCGATGCTGGACGTGTTCTTTCTCGACATGCGCACCTACCGCGACGACAATGACGGCAACCGTCAGCCGACGCCGAAGGATTTCCTGGGCGCCGAACAGATTGCTTGGCTCAAGGGCGCTTTGTCGACGTCGAAAGCCACATGGAAAGTCATCGCCGCCGATATGCCCATCGGTATGATGGTGCGCGATGGCAAAGAGGCGTTTGAAAACATGGCCAATGGCGATGGTCCGGTTCTGGGGCGTGAATTCGATATCGCCGAAGTGCTGTCCTTTATCAAACATGCCAAGGTCAAAAACACCGTCTGGCTCACGGCCGATGTGCATTACACCGCCGCGCATCACTATAGCCCGGAGCGTGCCGAGTTTCAGGACTTTGAGCCGTTCTGGGAATTCGTTTCCGGTCCGCTGCACGCGGGCACCTTTGGTCCGAGTGAGTATGACAACACCTTTGGCCCGAAGGTCGAATTTGCCAAAGCGCCGCCAGAAGGCGAGTTCAACCTGCCGCCGTCCGATGGCTATCAGTTCTTTGGCAAGGTCGATATTTCCGCTGCGGACCGGACGATGACCGTGTCGCTTTTGGATGCGGCTGACACGTTGTTGTGGTCCACGACGATCGCACCCGATCTGGCGTAAATCGCATAAAGAAGCCCCGGAGAGTGATCTCCGGGGCTTTTTCTATAGATGCAAGATTTAGGCCCGAAACTTAGGCTTTGGACACAGCGTCCAGAATTCGCGCCCAGGAGCGGATGCCTTTGTGGAAATTCTTGAGGCCGTATTTCTCATTCGGAGAGTGAATGCGGTCGTCGTCATCAGCAAAGCCCACCAACATCGAATCCAGCCCCAAAATCGTGGTAAAATAGCCCGCAATCGGGATCGACCCGCCCATGCCGGCAAACACCGCCTCGCGGTCCCATTCGTCGGACAGGGCCTGACGTGCCGCCTCGAATTCCGCACGATCCGTGTTCATCACGGCGGCGGGGGACCCGTCGAGGTCTTGGTTCCATGTGACTTTGGCGTCCACCGGCAGGCGGCTTTCGACATGGGCACGCAGGTTTTTGCGGATCGCGTCCGGGTCCTGATCGCCCACCAAACGACAGGTGATTTTGCAATGCGCCTCCGCTGGGATCACGGTTTTGGTGCCCGGTCCCTGATAGCCGCCCCAAAGCCCGTTGATCTCCAAAGTGGGGCGGGCCCATTGTTGTTCCAAGGTCGAATAGGCGGCCTCGCCATGGGCTTTGGTCATGCCAATGCCGGATAGGTAATCCGCCTCGTCAAAGCCACAGCCCTGCCATTGGCGCAGGATGTCGTCGGGCACCTCATGCACGCCGTCGTAGAAATCTTTGATCGTCACGCGGCCCGCTTCATCATGGAATGTGCTGATGATTTTGGAGATTTCGCGCAGCGGGTTCAGTGCCGGGCCGCCGTAATGGCCCGAATGCAGATCTATCGTCGGCCCCGTCAGGGTGAACTCGTCTTTGAGCATCCCGCGCAGCTGGCTACAGATCGAGGGCACGCCGGGGGCGACCATCGACGTGTCACAGATCAGCGCCAGATCGGCGGCGAGCCTGTCTTTGTTGGCTTTCATGAAGGGGATCAGGGAGGGCGAGCCGCTTTCCTCTTCGCCTTCAAAGAAAAACGTGATCGTGCAGGGCAGGGTGCCGTTTTCGGCAATCCAGGCGCGGCAGGCCTCGACGAAGGTCATCAACTGGCCCTTGTCGTCGGATGCGCCGCGGCCCCGGATCACTTTGCCCTGCGCGCGCTCTTCGATAAAGGGCGCAAACGGGTCGTGATCCCAGAGGGTGAGCGGGTCCACCGGCTGCACATCATAGTGACCGTAAAACAGCAAATGCGGCCCACCGGAGCCGATTTTACCCATCACCATCGGGTGGCCGGGCGTGGCGCAGACTTCGGCATCCGCCCCCAACGAGGTCAATTCCGCGGCAAGCCACTCCGCCGCCGCCTGGCAATCGGCCTTGTTGGCCGGGTCGGTCGAAATCGACGGAATGCGTAAAAATGTCATCAAGCGATCAAGGGTAGCGTCGAGATCAGTGTCGATGCGTTCAAGCACCGGAGCGAGGCGAGAGTTCATTATGGGAAACCTTTTATCATGCTCGGGATATTTTGCCGCAGCTTACGCCTCTGAAAAATGGTGTCCAGAGGGGGCGGGCGGGTTGACATAGATCATTCTGAAAGGGAATGGATACGTCATAAGAAGGTGAAGCTGACAAGGCAGAGCAGAAGAGGCTCATAGGGGGCTGTTGCGGTATTATCTTGCGAAATGTGAATATGAGTCGCAATTTTCGCTTGATGCCGCTAAAAGAGGCAGACCTGAGACGCGCGAAAGGACGAACAGTGGACTATACGGCGAAGCTTGACGAAGCACTTCAACGGTTGCACGACGAAGGGCGTTACCGCACCTTTATCGATATTGAACGCAAGCGCGGGCAGTTTCCGCACGCCACATGGACCAAACCGGATGGCTCAGAGCAACCCGTAACCGTGTGGTGCGGCAACGATTATCTTGGCATGGGTCAACACCCGTCCGTTCTCGCGTCCATGAAAGAGGCGGTGGATGCAACGGGCGCGGGCTCTGGTGGCACGCGCAATATTTCCGGCACCACGGTTTATCACAAACGTCTTGAAGCCGAGATTGCCGATCTGCATCAAAAAGAGGCGGCTTTGGTGTTCTCCTCGGCCTATATAGCCAATGATGCCACGCTTTCGACCCTGCCGACGCTGTTCCCCGGTCTCATCATCTATTCCGACTCGCTCAATCATGCGTCGATGATTGAGGGCATTCGTCGCAACGGTGGCGCGAAACGCATTTTCCGTCACAACGATCTGGATCACCTGCGCGCCCTTTTGGCGGCGGATGATCCCGAAACGCCGAAACTCATCGCCTTTGAATCGATCTATTCGATGGATGGCGATTTTGGTCCGCTCAAAGAGCTGTGTGATCTGGCCGAAGAATTCAATGCGCTCACCTATCTCGACGAGGTTCACGCGGTTGGCATGTACGGCCCGCGCGGGGGCGGTGTGGCCGAACGCGACGGTCTTTTGGATCGGATCGACATTGTCAACGGTACACTCGGCAAGGCCTTTGGCGTCTTTGGCGGCTATATCGCTGCTTCGGCCAAAATGTGTGACGCGGTGCGTTCTTATGCGCCGGGCTTTATCTTCACCACCTCGATCCCGCCCGCTGTGGCGGCAGGGGCGGCGACATCGATCGCCTTCCTCAAAGGCGAGGGCGGTGTAAAGCTGCGTGAAGAGCATCAGACTCAGGCGAAAATCCTCAAACTGCGGCTCAAAGGCCTTGGCCTGCCGATCACCGACAATGGCTCGCATATCGTGCCGTTGATTGTGGGAGATCCGAAACACACCAAACTCATGTCCGACATGATGCTCGAACATTATGGCATTTACGTTCAGCCGGTGAATTTCCCGACCGTGCCGCGCGGCACAGAGCGGTTGCGCTTTACGCCCTCACCGGTTCACGGGCCGCGCGAAATGGATGCTCTGGTTCATGCTTTGGACGCGCTTTGGAGCCATTGTGCGCTGAATCGCGCCGAAATGGCGGGTTAATCAAGATATACGCTGGGCGGCCCCGTTGAGCATATGGTAACAGTTTATCAACTTTAGGCGACGAATCGACGCCTAAAGGGCGGGCAGGTTAATTTGGGGCGAATGCATGATCAGGCGGTGGACGAAGCCACACGTCGAGGAGCAGGAACATCCTCGCGGTTTTGACGATTACGAGCTTCAGCTCGGCGACGTCATGCGTGGGGAACGCGCCACCCTTGGCAAATCGCTCTTGGATGTTCAGCGCGAGTTGAAGATCAAAGCAACCTATATTGCCGCCATTGAGAACTCTGACCCCTCTGTGTTTGAAACCCAGGGTTTCATCGCGGGGTATGTGCGCTCCTATGCCCGCTATCTGAATCTTGATCCCGATTGGGCTTTTGCACGGTTTTGCTCTGAAAGCGGCTTTACGGTTGCCCACGGCATGTCCCCCGAGGCCTCAACCAAACGCAAACCGGCCAAGGCGGCGGCGGCACCTGTCAAGAAAGATCCATTCTCCGATCCCAACGCCAGCTTTGTCCCGCGCGGACAGGGGTTTATGTCCCGGATCGAACCCGGCGCGCTGGGATCAACCGCTGTGTTGCTCGCGCTTTTGGGCGTGATCGGCTATGGCGGCTGGTCGGTGTTGCAAGAAATCCAAAAGGTCAAAATGGCCCCGGTCGATCAGGCCCCGGCCGTGATCGCCGAAGTTGCCCCCCTTGGTGGTGCAGGCTCCGAGACCCGTTTGGCGCAGATGGACGAGAGCGTCGGCCTTGCGACCCCCTCCGCCGAGGCGCTGGATCGGTTGTATCGTCCGCAGGCGCTGGATGTGCCGGTTTTGGTGCCGCGTGACGGGCCTATCGCGGCGCTTGATCCGCGCTCTGTTGGGGCTTTGGCGGGCGAAGGACTTGCCGCCGAGCGCGAAGAGCGCCTGAACGCCATGTCGTCTGACATTGCCTTGGCGGCGCTTTCCGACACGGACGAGGGGGATGTGCGCGTGGTCGAAGAGGGCGCGCCCGAATTGGCGCTGGTCGCCGTGCGCCCGTCATGGGTGCGCGTCCAGGCCGCCGATGGGTCCGTTTTGTTTGAGAAGATTCTTGATGCCGGTGAACGTTACATCGTTCCGGCGATGGACAAAGCGCCGATTCTGCGCACGGGCAATGCCGGTGGCGTCTATTTCGACGTCAATGGTCAGGCCTATGGCCCGGTCGGTGCCTCTGGGTCTGTGGTGAAAAACATCGCCCTCTCGGTCGCGGATGTGTCGGACAGTTTTGCCCAGGTCGATCTGGCCGCCAATGACACGGTCGCCGAGGCCTTTCAGGTCGCCCAAAACGGCCAATAAACCGGCTTTCATCTGATCACTCTGCCGCTTCCGCCGCTTGTCACTTGCGGTGTGCCGCCTTATCTAAGGGGGGCTGAATTGACGTTCCCAAAACCGTCCCAAAACCGTCCCAAAAGAGGCCCGTTCCCATGTCGCACAATTCCATTCGCCCTTGGCGCAACATTGACCGACGCGTGAGCCGCAAGATTTGGGTGGGCAATGTGCCGGTGGGGGGCGATGCGCCGATCACCGTGCAGACCATGACCAACACGCTGACCACCGATGTCAAAGCGACCTTGGATCAGGTGCTGCGCGCCGCAGAGGCCGGGGCCGACATCGTGCGCGTCTCCGCCCCCGACCGCGACTCGGCTTTGGCGCTCAAAGAGATCTGCCGTGAAAGCCCGGTGCCGATCGTCGCTGACATCCATTTCCATTACAAACGCGCCATCGAGGCCGCCGAAGCCGGGGCCGCCTGTCTGCGGATCAATCCGGGCAATATTGGTGATGAAAAGCGGGTGCGTGAGGTGATCAAAGCTGCCAAGGATCACAATTGCTCGATCCGCATTGGCGTCAACGCCGGCTCTTTGGAAAAGCACCTGTTGGACAAATACGCCGAACCCTGTCCCGACGCGATGGTCGAATCCGGCATGGATCATATCAAAATTCTGGAAGACAACGATTTTCACAATTTCAAAATCTCGGTCAAAGCCTCTGATGTCTTCCTCGCCGCCGCCGCCTATCAACAATTGGCCGAGGCCACCGATGCGCCGATCCATTTGGGCATCACCGAGGCGGGTGGGCTTATGTCCGGCACGATCAAATCGGCCATCGGGCTGGGTCAGCTTTTGTGGATGGGCATCGGCGACACGATCCGCGTCAGCTTGTCTGCCGATCCGGTCGAAGAGGTCAAGGTTGGCTATGAAATCCTCAAATCTCTCGGCCTGCGCCACCGCGGCGTGAATATCATCTCCTGCCCGTCCTGCGCGCGTCAGGGCTTTGACGTGATCAAAACTGTTGAGGCGCTGGAAAAGCGGTTGGAACATATCAAAACGCCGATGAGCCTGTCGATCATCGGCTGTGTGGTCAACGGTCCCGGCGAGGCGTTGATGACCGATGTCGGTTGGACCGGCGGTGGAGCTGGCCATGGCATGGTCTATCTCGGCGGGGCGCAGAGCCATAAAATGTCCAATGACAATATGGTTGACCATATCGTTGAACAGGTCGAAGCCAAAGCCGCCGAGATCGAGGCTCAGACCGCGTCCGAGGCCGCTGAATAAGCACCACAACCGCTTCAGCGCAGCTCAAATACTCAAATAAAAACCCCGCCAATGGCGGGGTTTTGTCATTTCCAGGTATAAACCGGCGCTGTGACCCGCGTCCTGCCGCATGTTCACCCACGCAGCTCCGCCACGATTTCAACCATCGCATCATAGGGCACATAGCCGCGCAGCATCTGGTCGCCCATCACAAAGGTCGGCGTGCCCGAGATTTGCAACTCCGCCGCCAGTTGGTGATTTTTCGCGATCACCGTGGTGACCTCTTCGCTGTCCATTTTGGCGACAACCGCATCGGCGTCGATGCCAAGGTCGGTGGCCAGACGGCGCAGCGAGCCAACTGTGACATCGCCGCGCGCTTCCATCAGCGCGTCATGGAAGGTCAAATAAGCGTCATCACCAGCCACCATTTTGGTCGCAACGGCAAAGCGCGACGCCAAAACGGAGGCCTCGCCCAAGATCGGGAATTCTTTGACGATCAGTTTGATATTGCCGTCTTTTTCCAAAAGTGCTTTCACATCTGGAAAGGCTTTTTTGCAATAGCCACAGCGGTAGTCGGTGAATTCGACCATCACGATATCGCCTTCGGGATTGCCGTAGATGCCATCGAAGGCGGTGTTGTAAATCGCGTCCATATTGGCGGCGATCATGTCGGCATCGCTGGAGACCTGAGCCTCGGCCTGACGCGCTTGATAGACGTCCACCGCCTCCATCAACACTTCGGGATTGTCCAAAAGATAGGCGCGCACTTCGGCGCGAAACGCCGCGCGCTCGGCATCGGACATGTCACCGATGTCAAAAGCAAAGGCGCCAAGCGCGGTGGAAGCGGTCAAAAGGGCCGCGGCACCGAGTCGGGCGCAGGCTTTGGCAAAAGGCATATCTCTATCTCCGTTTGAGAGCGGTTTCGCACGCGTTTACCACATCTTGCGCCCGGTTCCACCCAACACTTCCGTGACCCAGCGCTGCTGCGGCACGTTGGGCCAAAGGCATCGCGGCTTTGCAATCGCCACGCATGATATGGGCCTCTGAGGCGTTGAGTGCGGCCATGGCGTCCTGACCCGATTGGGCATAGGCGGAGGCCAAATGACGCAACAGATTTGGGTCATAGCCATCGCGCGCCCGCGCCGCCTCCAGCGCGGCGGGGAGGTTGGCCTTATTGGTCGTCGCCAAAAGCGCGCGGCCAAGCCCGGTCTGAATTTGCGCCTCATTTGGTGCCAATTGGGCCGCCCGGCGATAGGCGGTGACAGCGGCATCAAATTGGCGACTTTCCAATAGAATCTGCCCCTGAAGCTCGGCGTAATAGGGGTCGTTTGGGCGTAGCGCGACGAGGCGGGCCATGGTGGCCATCGCCTCTTTCGGCTTGGGCACGCGGTGCAGTGCCACGGCGCGGCGCATCAGCGCGATGTCGGAGCCATCAGAGGCGGGCACCCGGCGCAGCGTATAGGCGGGCGGGCGGATGAACGCCTCCAACTTGCCGCGCGCACGGGCGTACCAATAGTTGGCCTCCGGGTCGGGATTGGCGGTGAGTTTCGATGCGGCTGCATAGCCTTTGAGCGCGCGCAGACGCTCGCGGGTCAAAGGATGGGTGCGCGCGTAGGGGTCCTGGCGGCTCTCGGACAAGACCTCCTGGCCACGAAACATTTCAAGTACATCCAGCATCGCCTGTGGTGGGACGCCCGCGCGCGCCATGTAGCGGATGCCGGCCTGGTCCGCGGAGGCTTCCTCGGCGCGGGTGTGGCCAAACAGCACCCGCTGCGCTGATCCGGTGACGCCCATGGCGATGCCCGCCGCCGCCTCGCCATTGCCCGTGGCGGCTACCACCGCCCCCGACAGCAACAGGCCAAGAGCCGCCGCCGTCGAGGCATTTTTCATATTGGCCTGACGCCTGATGATATGGCCGCCAGTGATATGGGCGACCTCATGGGCGATCACCGCCTGTACTTCGGCCGCCGTATCGAGCGCAAAAGCAGGCCGGAATGGAGGAACACATGGGAGGTATCAGCAACAAAGGCATTCGGTTGGTCGTCATGGATGACGACGATTTTCATCCGCGCGGCCGACAGACCCGCCGCATCAAAGATCGGTCCGGCCAGACGGCCAAGCGCATATTCAATATCCGGGTCGCGCAAAATCCCCTTGGCCCAGGCCGACAGCGGCAGGCAAAGCATTAGCGCGAAGGTCATCAAAAGGCGCATGGCGCGTACTCGCATCTGCCGCATTGCAATTCCTTTCTGTCGCTGGCATTTCAGGCTCCAAACAACCACAGGACATGCCCGATGAAAACCTCCCGCCGCTCTGAAGTCGATCCTTTTATCGTGATGGATGTGATGGAGGCGGCGCGCGCACATGAGGAGGCCGGGCGGCACATCATCCATATGGAAGTCGGTCAACCTGCCACGGGCGCGCCCAACGCGGCGCGGGCCAAATTGGCGCAGGAGATGGAGCAGGGGCCTTTGGGCTACACCGTCGCCCTTGGCCTGCCGGAGCTGCGCAAAGGCATCGCGGCGCTCTATCAGGATTGGTACGGGGTGCGTTTGGATTGGCGGCGGGTGGTGATCACGCCGGGCTCCTCGGGGGCGTTCATTTTGGCGTTCACCGCGCTGTTTGACGCCGGGGCCAAGGTGGGCTTGGGCGAGCCGGGGTATCCGTCTTATCGGCAAATCCTGTCGGGGCTCGACATCACGCCGGTGGGCATTCAGACGCAGATGGAGAACCGCCTACAGCCGGTGCCAAGCGAGATCCCCGACGGTTTGGATGGCTTGATCGTCGCCAGCCCCGGCAACCCGTCCGGCACGATGTTGGATCGGGAGGCCATGGGCGCCTTGATTCAGACCTGTCAGGACCGGGGCGTGTCGTTCATTTCCGACGAGATTTACCACGGCATCCAATACGGCACGCGTCCGGTGACAGCGTTGGAACTCTCGGACGATGTCTATGTGATCAATTCGTTTTCAAAATTCTTTTCGATGACGGGATGGCGCGTCGGTTGGATGGTGGTGCCCGAGGATCATGTGCGGGTGATTGAACGCATTGCACAAAACTTTTTCATCTGCCCGCCCCATGCCGCACAGGTCGCCGCCTTGGGCGCGCTGGAAGGTCGCGATGAGTGTCAGGCCTTAGTCGATGTCTACACCGAGAACCGCCGTTTGATGTTGGACGAGCTGCCAAAAATCGGTTTTGACCGGATCGCGCCACCAGACGGGGCGTTTTACATCTATGCCGATGTGTCGGAGCTGACCGAGGACAGTCGCGCCCTTTGTGCCCGTATTTTGGACGAGGCCGGGGTGGCCGTGACGCCGGGGTTGGATTTTGACCCCAAACGCGGCCACCAGACGATGCGGTTTTCCTATGCCCGCTCGACCGAGGACATTCGTGAAGGGCTGCGCCGCCTGTCTGCGTTTATGGCCGCCGAAATGTCGCAAAAGTGAGTGCGCTTTGGCCGTTCTGATGGCTGTTCAGGCCGCGCCTGTCCGGCTACACTGCGCCAAAGGCCGGACACGCGGCCGGTTTTATGAGGTTTCGATGCAGGTTTTCAAAGCGCTCCTTTTCCTATGCCTCTCCGCTCTGCCGTTGCAGGCGCAAGACGGGCTGACCGCCTTGGCCCGCGCCGACAGTTCGGCCTCAGCGCTGGTCGATCAGGGCGACAGCCTTGAGATGATGTTGCGCCTGTCCCAACCTGTGCCGTTTCGGATTTTCTCGCTTGATGATCCCAGACGCATCGTGGTGGATTTTTCCGAGGTCGATTGGACCGGGTTTGACGTACAGGCCTTTGACACGGCTGAGGGCGTCACCGACCTGCGGGTGGGCGGGTTTGTCCCCGGCTGGTCGCGCATGGTGATGGATTTGGCCGCGCCTTACGGGCTGGTCCATGCCGAAATGTCGCGCGATGAGGCGGGGGCGGTGTTGCGGCTCAACCTTGATCCGATGGCCGCCGATGAGTTTGCTTTGGGGGCCGGGACGCCGTTGGAGGCGCAGCTTGTCCGTCGCTCAGAGCCGGACGGTGCGGTGATCCCACGCAAAAAATTTGGCGAGGGGCCGTTGAAGGTTGTGCTTGATCCCGGCCATGGCGGCATTGATCCGGGTGCCGAACGCGATGGCGTGCGCGAGTCGGATTTGATGCTGAGTTTCGCGCGTGAATTGCGGGATGTGCTGATCCGTGCCGGTGGGTTTGACGTTACGTTGACCCGCACAGATGACACATTCGTGCCGCTCGAAACCCGCCTGACCTTGGCGCGGGAGGCGGGGGCGGAGGTGTTTATCTCGCTCCACGCCGATGCGATTTCCGAAGGTCGGGCTGAGGGGGCGACGCTTTATACGTTGGCCGATCGCGCCTCGGATACTGCGTCGCAAAAACTGGCCGAACGCCATGATCGCGCCGATTTGTTGGCGGGCGTGGATTTGAGCGATCAGGACGATGTCATTGCGGGTGTGTTGATGGACATGGCCCGTAATGAGACCACACCGCGCACGGACCGTTTGGCCGATGCGCTGGTGACGCAGCTGCAAGCCAGCGTCGGGATGCACAAACGCCCGCGTTTGGAAGCTGGGTTTTCCGTGCTCAAAGCCCCCGATATGCCCTCCGTGTTGTTGGAATTGGGCTTTCTGTCCTCGCCCAAAGATCGCGCCAAGCTCAATGACCCGGCTTGGCGCACCCGCGCGGCTTGGGCCATCCGCGATGCGCTTTATGCTTGGCAGGATGAGGAACGGGTGGCGATGGGCAAATTGCGAAAATAAGGCCGCTTTATGCGCCTTGCGCCCTCGTGACTGAGGTGACGCGGCTCAGATGAACCGTTTCGCCCTATCATTCCGCGCCGCTTCGCGTATGGGAGGGGGGACCCATACGGAGAACTGAACGATGACAGCGTCACAGAGCGTGCCGGAGCTGATTGCAGCGGTACAGGCCAAAGCAAAGACATTCGAAGACATCATTTTGGCAGGGCAGGCCGCGTCCAGCGCGCAAGACCTGCGCGCCGCACAGGGTGCGCTTGAACTGGCCGCCGTCGATGCTTTCACCCTGTTCGAGGCGCGGATGCAGCACCATTTCAAACGCGGCCCGTTTTCACGCAAACTCACCGCCGCCCTCAAAGAGGCCGGACGCGGCGACCTCGCCGAGCGCATCCACATCTATTACCTCGCCATCAACGTGCTCAAACACGGAAAAGGCGCAAGCTACCGGGAATTGCTCGACACTCCCACCGCGCTTGTCCATGTGAAGCCCACCAAAGGCGCAACGACGCAAGACGAAAACGCGCCGTCAGACCTGATTGATATTGGCGTTCCGGGCTTTTTCGGCGGTCTCGCCACAAGCCTTTTGCAGGCGCACGCGTTCCTTGAACATCGCTAGGTGTTTGGACGAGGTGTCCGAGATTGAAGAGGCGGGGTAGAGCGCGCGTTGTGATGGGGATGTTGCGCAAATAAGGGGTGACTTTGGATCAAAAATCTATTTTGTGGTGTCATATCTTGGGTGAGGAAATGATGGCAAACCTCCATTTTTTGAACAGAGTTGAACTGCGGTCAGGGCCTGTCGTGATGCGCACGGTGTTGAACGCTCAGGGAGCGGCGCTATGACTGCCCCGTGCTGCGTGTTGCAGAATGATTTCCTCAGTCTTGAGGTCGCGCCTTTGGGCGCGGAGATGCAAAGTTTGCGGACCTCGGCCGGGGACGATCTGCTTTGGAACGGGGATGCCACTTTTTGGTCTGGCCGCGCGCCCGTTTTGTTTCCAATCGTTGGGCGGGCGGTGGATGATGTGATTGCGGTTGCCGATCATAAAGCGCCGATGTCCCAACACGGATTTGCCCGGCGGAGCCTCTTTGCGCTTCAAGACCAAACAGATGTGTCGTGCAGCCATATCCTTACACAGAATTCTAAAAGTATGGCGGTCTATCCCTTTGACTTTACGCTAAAAGTGACGCACCGACTGGAGAGAAACACGGTACAGGTCACAGCGCAGGTGCAAAACAACAGCGCCCAGACCATGCCTTTTGGCTTTGGTTTCCATCCTGCATTTTGTTGGCCGCTGCCCAATACCGGGCAGGCGACGCATTACGTCACACTTGCCACGCACAGCACCCCTGATATGCATAAACTCGATGACGGATTGCTCGATCCGCAGCCGCTTCCCAGCCCATTCGTCGAGGGTAAACTTGCGATTGATGAGGATCTGTTCACCGAAGGGGCGCTGGTTTTTCCGAATGGATCAGAGGCGTTGCGTTATGGTCCCGCCAAAGGACTGACTTTGGAATTTCAGTTCCATAATCTTCCCGATCTGGCGCTCTGGCGCCCGAAAGGCGCGCCCTTTTTGTGCATTGAACCATGGCATGGCACGGCCTCTTACACCGGGGATGGCCCGCAAATATCGCAGCGCCCGAACAGCATCGCACTCGCGCCCGAGGCGGTCGTGGAGTTTGGCTATGAGGTGACAGTTCGGATGTGAATTGGGATGTCCGCCGCGGTATTGGCTGGCAAGACCTGACAGCCCCGTCACCCCGCCAAACGCGCCATCCATACTGTGTGGAAATCGCATTCGGGGTCTTCGGGCACGTAGCGCAGCACCTCTAAACCTTGCTCAGCCATCAGGGCGCGGTATTCGTCGGGGCCGAGCGAGGCGTGGTAGACCTCTTCGCCCTCGACATTGCCGATCACTTCGCTGTCCTCAGGACCCGAGGTGAACAGCAACACGCCACGGGGCGCGAGGTGGTGGGCGAAGGTTTTGAACATCGCCCGCTGGTCGTCTTTCGAGAGGTGAAAGAAGCTGTCCCATGCGATCACCGCATCAAAGGTCTCTTGCAGGTCGAGCCCGCGCATGTCCTCGTGAAACACCCGCACATTGGGCAGGTTCTCTTGGAACAAGGCGACCATGGCCGCCGCGCCGTCGACGCCTGTGACCTCTACCCGGCGATCCACCAGATATTGTGCGATCGGACGACCTGCGCCACAGCCAAGGTCAAGCACCCGGCGTTTGCCGGTGCTTTGCGGGGCGTGGGCCAAAAGCCGGTCCAGCCAGACCCGTTCAAACAGGGCCTTGCTGCGGTTGCGATCAAAGCCTTTGGCTTGGCGTTCGTAGGTGGGCAAGATATTTTCGGGTGTCATGGTGACCAGCAGATAGGGGGGCAGACGGGGCAGGGCAAGCCTAACTGTATCGGGCGCGATCACAAGCGGCGTCTTTCTGCTCACATTTGCGCGGGGGATGTTTTGACCCGGAGGTCGTGCCTGTATAAGGAGGAGCAAAGATCGGGCGTTGATGCGAGTCAGGGCCGGGTCAGGTGGTGGGAAAGGCAAACACGTGCTTCGATTTATTCTCTCTTTTTTCGGCACAATTTTCTCGTGGGTGACCACGGGGGCCTTTCTGTTGGCTGTGGTCATCGGCGGGATTTTTTGGATGTATGGGCGCGATTTGCCCAATCACGAAGCCTTGGCGCAATACACGCCACCGACGATTTCGCGGATTTATTCCGGCGAGGGCAAAATCATCGACGAATTTGCCAAGGAACGCCGCCTGTATACCCCACCTGAAGAAATCCCCGATCTGGTGAAATATGCGTTTGTGTCGGCAGAGGATAAAAATTTCTACACCCATCACGGCTATGATCTGCGCGGCATGGCGGCGGCGGCGCTTGAGGCGGCCAAAGGCGGCACCCTGCGCGGCGCATCGACCATCACGCAACAGGTGATGAAAAACTTTTTGCTCTCCTCGGATCGCTCCGCTGAACGTAAAATCAAAGAGTTGATCCTGGCCACCCGGTTGGAACAGACCCTGACCAAGGATCAAATCCTTGGGCTCTATCTCAACGAGATCGACCTTGGCGTGCGCTCCTTTGGGGTGACGGCTGCGGCGCAGTCTTATTTCAACAAATCGCTCTCGGAGCTGTCCCCGGAAGAGGCGGCATTTTTGGCGATTCATCCGAAAGCGCCCTATTCCTATCACCCGGTGAAAAACTATGACGCGGCGCTCAAACGGCGCAATTTCGTTTTGCGCGAGATGTATGAAAACGGCTATTTGAGCCAGGCGGACTACGAAACGGCGCGGGAAAAACCGATCAAATCGGTGCAAAACGGTGATTACGAGAGCTTCCGTGCAAGCCTGCCGCCGCGCGATTATTTCACCGACGAAATCCGCCGCCAATTGTCCAAGGACTTTGGTGAAGAGGAATTCTTTGAAGGTGGCCTCTCAATCCGCGCCACCATGGATCCGGAGATGCAAACCAGCGCCGCCCATGCGTTGCAAAAGCGGCTCGAAGAGTTGGACCGGGGCCGGGGCCAATGGCGCGGCACGGGCAAGACGATTGATGTCGCCACGCTGGAGGATGGCACATGGGAAAATGCGCTTGGGACTGTGAATGTGGCACGTGACGTGACGCTCGATGGCAAATGGTCGGTCGGCGCGGTCAACACCATTGGCGCCTCCGAGATGACGGTGATGGTCGAACAGGTCGGCGAAGTCACCGTGCCGCGCGAGGACATCAAATGGATCAAAGGCGGGTTCAGCGACAATTTTGAACGCGGCGATGTTGTCCATATCCGGCGTATGACCACCGGCAACAATGGTGAGGGCGATCTGATCCGTTGGAGCCTGCGGCAGGTGCCACAGGTGCAGGGCGCGTTCATGGCGATGGACGTCAACACCGGCCGCGTGATCGCGATGCAGGGGGGCTTTAGCTATCAGAACTCGGTGTTCAACCGCGCCACACAGGCCACGCGTCAACCGGGGTCTTCGTTCAAACCCTTCGTCTATGCGGCGGCTTTGGACAGTGGCTTTACACCGGCGACGATTATCGTGGACGCCCCGATCGAGATCAACACACCCCAAGGTGTCTGGCGCCCTAAAAACGCCTCGCGCACCTTTTACGGGCCCACGCCCTTGCGCACCGGGATCGAACAGTCCCGGAACCTGATGACCATCCGTCTGGCGCAAGAGGTCGGTATGGACACGGTGGCGCGGTATGCCGAACGCTTTGGCGTTTACGATCACATGGGGCAATATCTGGCCTCCGCTTTGGGCGCCGAAGAAACCACCGTGTTCAAAATGGTCTCGGCCTATGCGATGTTCGCCAATGGCGGCGAGCGGGTGGAACCGACGCTGGTCGACCGGGTGCAGGACCGTTGGGGCCGCACCATCTACAAACATGATCAACGTGCCTGTCCCGAATGCGAGGTCGCGACACTTGCGCCGGGCAAAGCTCCGACCATTACGGCCAACCGCGAACGGGTGATGAACGCGATCACCGCCTATCAATTGACTTCGATGATGCAGGGCGTGGTTTCGCGCGGCACCGCCGCCGGCAAGGTGCATTTGAACGTCCCCGTGGCGGGGAAAACCGGGACCACCAATGACGGCAAAGACGCGTGGTTCATTGGCTTTACCTCCAACATCGTGGCGGGGTGTTACATCGGCTTTGACACGCCGCGGGCAATGTCTGGGGCATCGGGCGGCGGGTTTTGTGGCCCGGTGTTTGACGCCTTCATGCAAGACGCGGTGAAAAAATACGGCGGTGGCAAATTCAAAGTGCCACCGGGCGGGCATTTCATCAAAATCGACCGCTATACGGGGGCCCGCCTCAATGATGACGCCTCGGGTCCGAATGTGGTGGCCGAATATTTCCGCGATGGCGAAGAGCCGATCTTTGGTCTGATGTATGATGGCGGCTTTG
This sequence comes from Roseobacter sp. TSBP12, assembly GCF_009129705.1. NCBI lineage: Bacteria > Pseudomonadati > Pseudomonadota > Alphaproteobacteria > Rhodobacterales > Roseobacteraceae > Roseobacter > Roseobacter sp. TSBP12. The sequence goes on along the minus strand of NZ_PYIB01000052.1, from coordinate 76,988 downwards.
CGATGGGGGCGGACCTGCCCTTGGTGTCGGGCGCCAGTGCAGGCAATGGTCAACGCGAGGTTCAGACCTCGACGGGCAAGGTGATCAAAGTGCCCGAAAAGGCCAAGATCAACTCGCTGTCCTCGGGCGGGCTGTATTAAACCCTTTCGCAAGATCCGCCTGTCCGCCCCCTTGTTTCTTGGGGGCGGTGCGCGTAAATCTCCACACACGCTGAGCCCCTGAGACGCTTTGATCGTTGAGACAAGAATAAGGTAAGACACCCGTGCGCGCTGAAATCCAAAACACTGTGGCCAAAATCGAAAAATCCGTGGCGCTGCTCAAGCAGCGGCTGGATTGGGAAACTGCGCCGCATCGGCTTGAGGAATTCAACGCGATGATCGAGGACCCGACCCTGTGGGACGATCCCGAGCGGGCGCAAAAACTGATGCGCGAGCGCCAGATGTTGATGGATGCGGTGAACACCGCGAAATCCATCGAACAGGATATGAAAGACAACATCGAGCTTATTGAAATGGGCGAGATGGAAGAGGACCAAGAGGTCATCGCCGAGGCCGAAGCGGCGCTGATGGCGCTGACCAAAACGGCGGCTGAGAAAGAGCTTGAGGCGTTGTTGGATGGCGAGGCCGATGGCAACGACACGTTCCTTGAGATCAACTCCGGCGCGGGCGGCACCGAGTCCTGTGACTGGGCCTCAATGTTGGCGCGGATGTATGTCCGATGGGCGGAGAAAAAGGGCTATAAGGTCGAATTGCAATCCGAGAGCGCGGGCGAAGAGGCGGGCATCAAATCCGCCGCTTATAAAATCTCCGGTCCCAATGCCTATGGCTGGCTGAAATCCGAGTCTGGCGTCCACCGTCTCGTCCGCATCTCGCCGTTTGATAGCGCCGCCAAGCGCCACACGTCTTTTACCTCGGTCAAAGTCTACCCGGTGGTGGATGACAATATCGAGATCGAGGTGAACCCCTCCGACATCCGCATCGACACCTATCGCTCGTCGGGGGCGGGCGGTCAGCACGTCAACACCACCGACTCCGCCGTGCGGATCACCCACTTTCCAACCGGGATCGTGGTGACCAGCTCGGAGAAATCCCAACACCAAAACCGTGACATCGCAATGAAGGCCCTCAAGTCGCGCTTGTACCAAATGGAATTGGACAAACGCTCCGCCTTGGTGAATGAGGCGCATGAGAACGCCGGTGACGCCGGCTGGGGCAACCAAATCCGGTCCTACGTGTTGCAGCCCTATCAGATGGTCAAAGACCTTCGCACCAACTTTGAAACCTCAGACACCAAAGGCGTTCTGGACGGCGATCTCGACGGCTTCATGGCCGCCACCTTGGCGCTCAACGTGTCAGGGAAATCACGCGCGGATGCTCAGGGGGAGTGAGGTCTGGCGGAGAGTGTAGTTGCGCCGAAGCCGCCATTGAGCATGGATGCAGCGAATGGCGGGGTTGAGCCCGGAGTGCACGATGCTGCGCGGTGCATGAATGTCCACTTACGTGATTTGCTTTTGATCACTTGCCTTATGATATCGTTGCGACTCTCTTGCTCAAAACCTATGAAGCTACGTTGCAGTTCGCCATTTCTTGTCGCCAGCCTGCTGTGAGCTGGGCGACCGTCACTGCGCCAAGTGATCGCTCAAATTGAATCCGCGCTGCGTTCAACGCTTCGGTCGTGGCGGCGTTCGCTTCGCGGGCAAGCAGACAGGTTGGCTCATCCTCATCATTGCCAAGCGCAAACAAGGTCGGTGATCCTAGGGCCTTGTAAATGGAAAGCAGGGTGATTTCACTCAACGGCTTGATCAATATCCAGCCGCCGCCATGCCCTTTCGTGGACGTGACAATTTCCGCATCGCGCAGCCCTGCCATCGTGCGGCGCACCACGGCGGAATTGGTCTGCAACATCTGCGCGATCAATTCTGATGTTGCTGGCTCGTCCATGCCGTCAAGATGGAGAAGGGCATGAAGAACGCGGGAAAGTCTTTTATCCTGACGCATTTTGAGTCTCCATCGCCCCTATGTAACATTTGAAAACACAAGAGATTGACTCTTGGTGTGTTATGGTACATTTGATGTTACATGAATATTTTCAAAAGTACCATGGCCGATGTGTCTCAGCACAAGCCGCGCTCCGACAGGTGGATGGCCTTGGCCGTTCTGTTCCTTGCCAGCTTCATGAACCTGATTGACGTCAGCATCGTGAATGTCGCCCTACCGCGCATACAAGTGGACACGGGTGCGACAGCGACCCAGCTTGAATGGGTGGCGGCAGTCTACGTTCTTGCCCTTGCCGTGGGCCTGCTGCCCTTTGGGCGCTTCGGTGATGTGTTCGGACGCCGCCGTATGTTCCTGTGGGGCCTGCTTGGGTTCACTGCCGCATCCGTTCTTTGCGGGGTCGCACCTGATATACTGACCTTGATTGCGGCCCGCGCGGCGCAGGGTAGTTTCGCCGCCATGATGGTGCCGCAGGTTCTTGCGATTGTGCATGTGATCTTTCCACCGGATGAAAAGGCCCGGGTCTTTGGTCTGTTTGGTACAGTCTCCAGCCTTGGCGTCGTCGCAGGGCCGATCATTGGCGGCGGGTTGATTACCGCTGATTTCGCGGGGCTGGGCTGGCGGCTGGCCTTCCTGATCAATGTTCCGCTTGGTATGGTCGCCTTGATCGGCGCCATGCGCTTTGTCCCTGATCTGGAGACTGACACCACATTGCGCCCCGACTGGATCGGAACGGGATTGTTTGCCGGGGCAATCGTTCTTTTGGTCCTGCCGCTGATCGAGGGTCGCGTCCTTGGCTGGCCGTGGTGGACGTTTGCGGCACTCTTGGCCTGTGTGCCAATGATGGTCGGCTTTGTGCTTTGGGAACGTCGCCTGAGCAAACGCGGCTTGTCCGCGCTGATGCCCGAGGGACTTTTGCAAAACCGGCCCTACCTGATCCGCCTTGGTTGGTGATCTTATTCTTCTCCGGCATCCCCGGTCTGTTCCTTGTCCTCGCCATCTTCCTGCAATCCGGGTTTGGCCTGTCAGCCCTGCAAAGCGGCCTTGTGACCACGCCTTTCCCTGTTGGCGTTATGCTGGCGTCCACACTCACATCACGCTTTGGAAACGCGTATCTGACACTCAGAATTGCGTGCGGTGCTGCACTTCTGACGATCGGCATGATTGGACTTCGGGTCGTGATCAACGGCGTGGGGACTGACCTGACCCCGTATCTGTTCACCGTGCCGTTGATCATCTGCGGCTTTGGCATGGGAACGGCGGTCATGTCGCTGTTTCAGGTCACTATGTCGAGCGTTGAAGCGCAAGATGCAGGGGCCGGTTCTGGTGCCATGCAAGCGTTCCAACAAGTCGGCGCTGCCCTCGGTATCGCAATCGCAGGTCAGATATTCTTCTCTCTGCTCGGTGAGGACGAAATGCAAGTGGGCACAGAGGCCGCGTCCCGTTTTGTCCATGCCGCGTCACAAGCCACGCTCTATTCGATGGCCGTCTTTGCGGCCTTGGCCCTCGGCCTTGGAGTGTCAGCCTATCGCAACAGAAAGCCCCCACAATGACCGATAAATCATCAAACCCCTCGCAAGATTTTTGGGAACCACATTACGCCAAAATGACTCGTCCGTCTGGCGGCCGTGTCTCCGCCGTTTTGAAGCAGTTTGTCGAGGCGCGACCAATCGGAACCGCGCTTGAACTGGGGTGCGCCCGTGGCGACGACGCAATCTGGCTGGCAAAGCAAGGATGGACGGTCACAGGGGTTGATGTTGCCGAGGCCGCATTGAGTGCGGCCCGTGCCTCCGCGCAGGAAGCGAACGTCTCGGATCGAACGACATTTGAACGGCATGACCTGGGTATGACCTTTCCAACTGGAAAATTCGACTTGGTGACAGCGATGTTTTTCCATTCACCGGTCGATTTTGGGCGGGTTCAGGCGCTGCGCCGTGCCGCGCAATCCGTCGCACAAGGCGGGCTTCTTTTGATCGCTGGACATGGTTCTCGCGCGCCTTGGTCATGGGCTGATCCAGATACGGTCTATCCAACTGCACAAGACGAGCTGGCGGACCTGGCTGTTAACGCAGACGATTGGCGGAACGTCTTTGTCGGACCCATCGAACGAGCTGCGACAGGCCCGAAGGGGCAGAGCGCTGTGGTGATTGACACAGTCATTGCCATTGAGCGGAGTTAATCACGGTTCTTGAACGCTTTCCGGAGATGGGCGTTTATAAAAGCGGTCATTGGCGCAGCAATAATGAATGCTCGCTTTGTCCGGCAATTTACCATTTCATGCGCCGCAAAGCGTAGGGCGATGAACTCCGAACCGGTCACCCGACACCAGCGCGGCGAAAGTACCCGGAGAGCCCTCTTTGATCAATGCTGCGCAAGGCAAGAAGGGCGGCTCTGACGGCCCTTCAATCCATTCATAGGCACTGTTCAGCGAGGCTGTCTTTAGAAAAACTGGCTACAGTGTAAATGCCTTAGTCCTGAGACATGGGGACGAGGGTATCCACTGGCAGATCAGCTAAGTAGCCGACAATCTGGGACCGGGACCGCTCCATATCCGCCAGCCTCTGGTCCAGTTTCGCCACTTCACCTTCAAGCCGGGCGCGCAAGCGGTCACAGGGGTGGAACGTCGGCTTCGGGCTGATGATGCAGGGCAAAAGGTCGTGCATCGCCTCGACCGTCAGGCCGGCATCCGCCAACTGTTTTATCCGCTTTGCCTCTTCGAGGTCGGCTTCAGAATAGTCGCGATAGCCGCTGCCGGTTCGGTGCGGCTGGAGCAAGCCTTCGGCCTCGTAAAAGCGCAACATCCGGACGGTGATACCACAACGCTGAGAAATTTCTCCGATCTGCATTGATATATCTCCATTTTTCATTTGACCCTAACAACGCTGTCAGGGTGCATGACGAGAGCCGACACATCAAGTCGGAGAACAGAATCATGTCGAAAATAGAACATTTGCAGCATGACGGTGCCCGCGTTGGTTATCGTGACGACGGTGAGGGGCGGCCTCTGGTGCTGGTGCATGGGACAGGAGGGGACGGTGAGGCGAACTTTTCTGGCGTGATGCCCTACCTGTCCGCCCGAAGGGTAATCCGGCCTGATTACGCAGGGGCCGGGCTGACAGATGATCCCGCCAAGGCCCTGACACTGGACCGGCTGGCCGGGCAAGTGCTGGCTGCGGTGGACCATGCCGGCGTCGAGAGCTTCGATCTGTTGGGCTTCTCCCTCGGCGCTGCTGTTGCAGCTCGGCTTGCGGCCCGCCAGCCAGACAGGATCGAACGGCTCGTCCTAGTCGGTGGCTTTGTCACTGGAGCTGATCCTCGGTCGCAGTTGCAGTTTCGGCACTGGGCGGATCTTGCACGGCGGGACCCGGCATCGCTCGCACGGCTCATGCTGTTGACAGGCTTCAGCCGCGCCTTCCTCGCAGGAATAGACGATATGGAGTCGGTCGTTGCCGAAATGGTGGCAAGCAGCAACTGGCAAGGTATCGCGCGGCAGGCCGAACTCGACCTCCAAGTCGATGTCTCAAGCGATCTGGCAGATATTCGCGCTCATACGCTGGTACTTGGCAATCAGCAGGATCAGATGGTTGACCCCAAAGCCTCGATCGCTCTGGCGGATGGCATCGGCCGTACCACGCTCGACTGGATCGACGGGCCACACCTGGCTTTGATGGAAACACCGAAGCCGATTGCAGAGTTGCTAACGCGGTTTTTTCACGACTGACGCCATACATAGGGTGGCAACAGCGCTTCCTAGAGCACGACAGAGCCACGGGCGCGCCACTTCTCGCAGGTAGAAACACGATCCAATGCCGTCCTTCACATTACAAAAGTGAAGGGCGGTTTTGTCCGCACAGTCGCCGCTCGGTCGGAAAAATGCTACGAGGCGCATGAACGTCTGAAAGGCGAAAGCTGCAACGCGGCGTTGGCGGGGGCGGTGACTGTCTCCTCTGGGCCGTTTTGGCCTTCTTTGCCTGCGTCGCAATTGAACTCATCTGCCTTTCAACGAGCATCAGAGGCGCTTGTCGCCGTCAAACCGGAACGGCTTCCCGCAACACGCGATCACTGATCCGCTCCGGAAGATCTCCAGGCGTCTTGACATCAACCTTGACGTTCAAGGCCTCTGCGAGAGCGTCCTGTAAGCCTCCCAAATCGAAAAGAGTGGTTTCTGGCATAGGATCAACTAAAATATCGAGGTTGCTATCTTCCGTATCCTCTCGACGCAACACAGAGCCGTAAACGCGAGGATTTGATGTACGATGTTGCGCGACGAGTTACCGGATCACGTGACGCCATTGCTCAAAAGCCAGCGAAGGTTTTTTCTGGCACATTTCCCGTCCTTCAAATCCTTCAAGACTTTGAATATCAGCCGCGACGCAAAGCGTCTACAAATCTAGGGGCACCTCAATTCGACGAAGCCGTAGACGCGGAGTTTCAATCAAAGCTCGCGCCTATAGCCGACCATGCACCGCCGGATGACACTCAACACTGGTACAGGCTTTCCGGGCGGCCTATTCGCCCTATGCTGCACGCATTGCCCTTGTTGATGGTGGCGGCTTGGCCAGCCCGCGGGGTGGGCGTTTAAAGTATTGTCGCGTTCCGCGCCCGATTTATCCTTTAGACGATGCTGTGGCGCTATGATCCGTTTAGACAGCTCACTCTAAAGTGGCGCTGTCCCAAGCCGGTTCGGCCACGGCGAGACAGAGGCGTTAGATGGCAGCGGCAGTCAGGATGAAAAACACCTTGCGCACATGGGTCAGATTTTCCCATGTGCCGACAAAACCAGCCGCCACAACAAAACTGTCACCGGGGCCAAAGACCCGCTGCGCACCCTCTGCATCCGTCAGGCGCACTTGGCCCTCTAAAATATGACACATCTCGTCATAGTCGCAGGCGCAGCGTTCCAAATGCGGGCCAGCTTCCCAAATGCCGCTGAGCGCGCGTCCATCTGTGCTTTCAAAACAGCGCCAGCTTTTGCTATCATAGGGCGCATCGACCAAGGCGGGATCGTCCACGCGGGTTGCGCGCGGGGCGCCATTTGTTTCAAAGGCAATCACATGGGCGGGGTTCGTCATATCTGTCCTTTCAAAATGTAGCGTCAAGATGCGAGGCCAATGCCAAAGGCATCCAGAAGGCGCAGAACGGCGCCACGGTGGCCTGTTTCATCTTCGCGGGCCAAATCTTTTTGTGCCATTTTGACGGCCATGCTGCGGATCGGTTCGGGCGGAAAAGGCACCGCCCAGCGGCGTGGCATTTTCAATCGCGTGCGTTCAGTGTCGGCCCCATTCAACAGATCCAACATGGTCAAGGCGGCAAAGCGGCTGGCGGAGACGCCCTGTCCGGTAAAGCCCATCGCATAGGCCAGTTGACCATCATAGGCCAAACCAGAGAAAAAGGTGGTGCGGGCCGAGGTGTCGATGATACCGCCCCAGGCGTGGTCAAATCGCACATCCGCAAGGGACGGGAAGGCGGCCGAAAACTGGTCTGCCAGCCGCTGGAAACTCTCGTCGCGCTGCAACAAGGCGTCACTGCGATCACTGCCGTAGTGATAAATCGCGTCATACCCGGCCCAAAGCATCCGATTGTCGGCGGTTTTGCGGAAATAGTGAAACTGGTTGCCGCAATCAGCGATACCATAGCGGTCTGTCCAACCGATGCTGGCCCATTGCGCTTCGGTCATCGGTTCGGTCACCAGCGAGTAATCAAAAATTGGGATGAAGGACAAGCTCAGGCGCTTGAGCAAGGGCTTGGCCGCGTTCGTCGCCAAGATCACCTGTTTGGCGCGGATCACCGCTTGGGCGGTGTCCAACTGGAGGACGGTGCCGTCGCGGGACAGCTTGGAGACACCGGAGTTTTCGCAAATCGTAACACCTTGCTGCAAACAGACCCGGCGCAGCTCGGCCACTGTGCGCGCCGGATCAACCAGCGCATAATTCGGTTCAAACAGACCGGCGGAATAGACCGGACTGTCGAGTTTATCGGCCAACTCCGCACCTGACAGCAGACTGTGTTCGATGCCAAAGCGGGCATAGTTGCGCGCCATGTCTTGCAACCCCTGTGCCTGCCATGGCGTTGCTGCGACATTGAGTTTGCCGGAGCGCTCAAACCCCGCATTCATCCCGTAGTGCTCAAGGTCTCGTGCGTAGTGATCAAGATTGTCACGTCCAAGCCGGATCAATCGCTCCGCCTCGCCTGTGTGGCGCGTGAGCGCATTGGACACGCCATGCGAAATAGATGGGGCACAAAAGCCGCCATTGCGCCCACTGGCGTCTTGGCCGCATCGCTTGGCCTCAAGCACAACAATCGTAGCGTCAGGGTGGCGTTCGCGGGCCTTCAGCGCACTCCACAATCCGGTAAAACCACCGCCGACAATCGCCAAATCACAGGACAGATCTGAGGTGGCCGGAAGGCAAGCGGGCAAAGTCGGGACGGTCGTGGTCCAAAACGGAACGGGTTGGGCGGCGCTCAACCGCATGTCGCTTGTCATCGCATGCCTCCTACTCTGCTCAGGCGTTGTTCCAAAGCGGCCAGTTCGGCTTGGGAATTGACGCCGGTGACCTCGTCCTCATCTGCCTCGACACAGGCCACAGAGCGACCATCGGCGCGGGCGAGGGCGACGAGGTCGGTGAGATAATATTCGCCTTTGCTGTTGTCATTTTTCACCGCGGCCAACAACGGCCAAAGGAGGTCAGAGCGCAGCGCGACAATGCCGGAATTGCAAAGTCCGATGGCACGTTCTTCGTCCGTGGCCTCGGCATGCTCAACAATCCGCTCCAACCCGCCTTTGGCATCGGTAACAAGGCGGCCATAGCTGCGCGTGTCGTTTGGGCGAAAGCCCAACACCGCCATGGCATTGGTTGCATCGACCGCCTTACATAACCGCCGCATTGTCGCCGTGGTGACCAAGGGCACATCGCCATACAGCACAAGCACCACGCCGTGAAACGCTTTGAGCGCAGGTCCTGCCATTTGCACCGCGTGGGCTGTGCCAAGCTGCGGCTCTTGTAGCGCGGTTGTTTCGTTGGGATAGGCCCGCGTGATCTGCTCCCGCCCTGCGCCGACGATCAAAACCCGCTGGGACGCGCCGAGCTCGTCCAAACTGTCGAGCAAATGGTCCAACATTGGCCGCCCGGCCAAAGGGTGCAGCACCTTGTGCAGATCAGAGCCCATCCGCGTACCTTTTCCAGCCGCAAGCACAACGGCGGCAATCGGTGTCTGGCTCATGACGGGTCTGCCGGATCTAAATACCAACCCCAGGTTTGGGTGTGGTCATAGCGGGTGATCTGTTTGGTCTCGCGAAAGGCCATAAAACCCGCCGTGCCCAATTCGCGTCCGATGCCTGAGGATTTATAGCCGCCCCATGGCACTTGCGTGAATGTGGGCTGCGAACAGTTGACCCAAATGACCCCCGCGCGCAGCTTGGCCGCGACCCGTTCACAGCGCTCCAGATCGTCCGACATCACCGCACCGGCAAGCCCATACACACTGTCATTGGCCAGTGTGAGGGCTTCGTCTTCGGTGTCAAACGGGTTCACGCAAACAACGGGGCCAAAAATTTCCTCGCACCAAATCGCGGCCTCACGTGGCACATCGGCAAAGATCGTAGGCGCGATGTAATAGCCGGTCTCAACCCCTTCGGGACGTCCGCCCCCACTCACCAGTCGCGCCGTTGTGGCTTTGCCCGCCGCAATCGCGGCCATGACTTTGTCATATTGAGATTTCGACACAATCGGCCCGAGTTTGACGCCTGGCGCGTCTCCGGCGCCAATCGTGATTGCCTCTGCCGCTTGTTTTAGCCGCGCGAGCAAAGCGGGATAGAGGCTGCGCTCGACCAAGACACGGGAAGTGGCGGAACACACCTCGCCCTTGTTCCAAAAAATGCCGAACATGATCCATTCGACTGCTTTGTCGATGTCGCTGTCGGCGAAAATGACAAAGGGGGATTTGCCGCCAAGTTCCAAGGACACGGTGCGGATGCCCGCCGCCGCCGCCGTCATGATTTTGCGCCCGGTTGCGGTCGACCCGGTAAAGGCGAGCTTGTCCACCAGCGGGTGATCGGACAGCGGTGCGCCGGCCTCCGGCCCGGTGCCGGTGATCAGGTTAAAGACGCCGGGCGGTAGATCGGCGTTATCAATGACTTCGGCCAAAAGCGCGCAGCTCAGCGAACAGAATTCTGAGGGTTTGAGCACCACCGTACAGCCCGCCGCTAGCGCCGGAGCGACTTTCCAAACTGCCATGAGCATCGGGAAATTCCATGGCGTGATGGCGCCGACCACCCCCAAAGGTTCGGTGGACACCGTGCTGGTGAATGTGGGATCGCCGACATCGACGGTGGTTGCTCCGTCGCGCTCATGCGACTCGGCCAGATCGGCGTAATATTCAAACACAAAGGCCGCGTCGCCAATGTCCCATTCGGCCTCTGGAATCGGCTTGCCATTGTCGCGGGTCTCGACCGCTGCGATTTCCGGCAGCCGCGCTTTGATCCCCGCCGCGATGCGCCGCAACGCCGCTGCGCGCGCAGTTGCGGGCAGGGTTGGCCACGGACCCTGGTCAAAGGCCCGTCGCGCGGCACGCACGGCCCGGTCCACATCCGTTGCCCCGCCCGCAGCAATGCGGGCAAAGGCCGTTTCGGTGGCCGGATTGATCGCCTCAAAGCTGTCGCCCTCAGCCGGGGCCACAAAAGCGCCGTCGATATAAAGTTCGGTCGTCTGCATGATCTCTGCCTCCCGATTAGGAAATTTTGCGCCCGCCTGCATCCAGGAACCAGTCATCCGGGTAAGGATACCACCAGTCTTGCCGCACCGGTTTGTGGTCCAAGATCACCATTTTCGAACGGCGGAAGGTCTCAAGCCCCATCCGCCCCAACTCGCGCCCAATACCGGAGTTTTTCCAGCCGCCAAAGGGCAGGGCATCATTGTCAATCATCGGGTTGTTGATCCAAACCATCCCAGCCTCAAGCAGCTCATGCGCCTCATGGGCCTCTTCGAGCGAGGTGGTGAAAATAGACGCGCCAAGGCCGAATTCAGAGGCATTGGCGCCCGCAATGGCGGCATCGAAATCCGGCACCCGCACAATCGCGGCGACCGGGCCGAAACATTCCTCATGCAGGATGTCCATCTCGGTGGTGCAATTGGTCAAAATCGTTGGCTCGTAAAACCATCCGGTGGTCTGGGACGGCGGCACGCGCCCGCCGCAGACCAGCGTGGCACCTTTGGCGAGCGCATCGGCCACAAGGCGTTCCACCTTATCGCGGGCGGCTTTGCTCACCAGCGGACCGATTTCGGATTTATCCAACCCATTGCCGATGCGAAGACGTGCGGTTTCGGCTTTGAACGCCGCGACAAAGGCATCGTGCACCGCATCGACGACGTACAGCCGCTCGGTCGAGGTGCAAACCTGACCCGACATGTGGAAGGCCCCGGTCACTGCCCCGGCGGCGGCCACGTCGATTGGCGCATGAGCGGAGATGATCATCGGGTCGGAGCCGCCCGCCTCGATCACGGCCGGTTTGAGTTTGGACGCGGCGGCCATGGCCACGGCTTGACCTGCGGCCACGGAGCCGGTGAAGGCCACCGCATGGGTGCGAGGGCTTGCGACCAGTGCCTTGCCGACTTCGGCGCCGCCGGGCAGACAGGCCACAAGGCCTTCGGGCAGGCGACGGAACACTTTCATAAATTCCAGCGTCGAGAGCGTTGTCGCCTCGGCCGGTTTGATGACGCAACCGTTCCCCGCGGCCAAGGACGCAGCCACAGTCCAGCACATCAACAACACTGGAAAGTTAAACGGCATGATATGTACGGAAATGCCCAGCGGTTCATATTTGGCGAATTGCAGCGAGCCGATTTGAGTGGTGCCCGCGACTTTGCCGGCCTCGTCGCGCGCCATTTCGGCGTAGTAGCGAAAAATCGGTGCGCAATTGGCCAGTTCACCGATGGCTTCGGGATAGGGTTTGCCCATTTCGCGGCTCATCACGATGGCGCAATGGGTGAGGTCGGCGGTCTCAATGAAATTGGCGAGATCGTGCAGCATCTTGGCGCGGCTTTTGGCATCCGTCGCCTGCCATTTCGATTGCGCCGCTGCCACGGCAGTGAGGGCCGCGTCGATCTCCGACGCCGTCACTTCCGCGCGCTGGCCAACGGTGTTGAGCGTCGCCGGGTCGATCACATCCTGTGTGCCCCCCGCACTTTTGGGGAAGTCTGGCGACACAAAATAACAGGCGTTGAGAATGTCAGTCATAGCGGTATCCTTACGTATTCATCCGCGAAAATGCGGGTCCAGCGTCGCGCCAGCCGGGCAACGTCTGGTCAATAAAATCTGTGATCTCATAGAGATTGGCGGCCTCTAAGGCGGTCTGCATCTGGCGCATCACCCGTGGCATAAAGGCAAGATAGCCGGGTTTGCCGTCGCGTTTGCACAGGCGCAGGAATTGTCCGGCCAAACGAGTGTGCCGCTGTGCCGCCAAGAGGTGATAGCGGTGCAGGATTTCATCTTTGCTGCCGCAACGGTCCGGGATGGCGGTGAGATACCGATCCAACATCGCCTGTTCCAATCCGGGTGCCAAATCGCGGCGCGCATCTTGCAGCAGGGACATGAGATCATACTCCCCCGCGCCACGCACGCCGTCTTGGAAATCGAGCAGGCCGCAGCGCGCGACGCCTTGGCGATCGGTCAACAACATCAGGTTGTCGATGTGAAAGTCACGTAGAACCAAAGCGTTCAACTGCCCGTCCAGTGGCGCAAAGGCGGTGTCCCAGAGCCGTGAGAACCGGGCGTCGAACACAGTCGCGTCCAGATCAGGGCGAAACGCCGGGACGAACCAATGGGAGAACCGCGATACTTCTTCGAGCAGAACCGGCCGATCATAGGCCGGAACGGTCACCTCAATTGCGGTCGGTTGGCTGTGCAGATGCACCAAAGCATCAATCGCCAATTCATAAAGCTCGGTTTCATCATGCCCGGAGGTTAGCAAATTGCCATAGGTCGCCGTGCCGAAATCTTCGATCAGGGCAAGCCCCACCGCCGGGTCTACCCCCACAACCCGCGGGGCGCTCAGGCCCAAGCTCGACAGATGCCGCGCCAACCGCAGGAACGCGGCAAAGCCCACTGGGTCGGTGCGGTCATCCATCAACAACAGCCCCGTATCCGTCAGGCGGAAATACCGCCGCGCCGAGGCATCGCCGGGCAGGGCCGACACCTGTGCCGCAGCCTGCCCATGGCGCGCCAGAAACGAAGCAATGGGCGGATCAAGTTTGGTGGGGGCACAGAGCACGGTCATCGGATCATATAGACCTTTTTGATGGTCTCATGGACGGTGCAGACGCCTTTCCAATCTTTCGGGAAAAACGCCGCCGTGTCGGGGGTGATTTCAATCACCTCACCGCTTTCATGGACATAGGTGCAGCGCCCCTCAAGGAAATGGCAGAACTCGTCAGAGGTCACATGGCACTCCCATGTGCCGGGGGTGCAAATCCACACCCCGCATTCAGACTGGCCCTCAGGCCCTTTGTGCATCACCACGCCGCTGACGTGGGACTCGCCCTCGATCATGGTGGGGATGATGCCCCAATCGACGGTCTCGGTGAGCGCAGTCGGGTTTCTCAAAACAGGTGTTGTCATCTCTCAAATCCCTTAGGTGAGCATGTAGCTGTTGCGGGTTGTTTCAAAAATCTCGGCCACGCCGGTCCATCCGGCCTTAAACACGACAGCGGTGCCGGGGGTGATGTCGATCACCTCGCCGTCATCGCTGCGGTATTGGGCGCGCCCGGAGATAAAGTAACAAAACTCGTCGCGCGGCACCGAAAGCCGCCATGTGCCGGGGGTACAGACCCAAATGCCGGTTTCGGGGCTATTGTTTGGCCCTTTGAACAGGAGCCGCCCGGTGGACTGCGATGCACCTGCAAGGGCATCGGGCTGTGCGCCCCAATCCGCGAGATCGTCAAACGTGGCGGCACCGTGAATATGCGGCGCGGAAGAGGAAAGGTTTGTCATGCGACCAACCCCGCCAATAGTTTCGCGGCTTTCAGAGGCCCTTCGCAGGACTGCATATGCTTGGAAATCATGGCCAAGCGGTCGGCCATGTCTGTATCAGTCAGACAGGCTTCGATCTTGGCGATCATTTCTTCGTCACTCCATTCATAGCGATCCGAGCGGAAGCCGTAGCCGGTTTCTTGCACGCGCATCGCGTTGTCATGGCCATCCCAAACATAGGGCATGATGATTGCGGGTCTGCCAAAATACAGACACTCGGTGAAGGAGTTGTTGCCGCCATGATGGATCACCGCATCGACTTGCGGGATGACGGAGGGCTGCGGATACCAGCTTTCGATGATCACATTGGGCGGGATGTCGGAGTATTCGTCTTTGTAATCGCCGACATTGAACAAGGCGCGATAGCGGGTCTTGCCGATCAGGGTGATCAGCCGTTTCAAAAGGTCGGTGTCGCCAGAACCCAGCGAGCCGAAGGAGACATAAAGCAGCGGACCGTCGTTGTTGGCGGCAAATGTTGGCACTTCATAGGCGGCATCTTCGCGCACGCAGCCTTCGAGGTACTGGAACCGCGCCGGGTCAAGAGGGGTCTCACGCTTGTAGGTCAGCGGCTGCGGATAGAGCATCATGTTCATGTAGGGGGAGGCTTCGAAAAACTCGCCGATCTTGTACGCGTCTTCGCCGCACTCTGCGAGGAAGGCGTTAAAATCCGCATGGATCGGGGCAATGACGTCTTCGAACTTGGCGCGGAAGGCTGCGTGGCCCTCGGTGTCGTTTTCCGACATGCCGGAGAGATGCGGCGGGATGGCCGGGTCTTCGATCTCGTTTTCAGAACACGAAATGATCCGCACCCATGGTACGCCATATTGTTTGATCGCCGGGAACAGGATGACGTTATCGACGGCAATCACGTCGGGTTTGATCCGGTCCAAAACGGCGGGCAAATCTTTTTGTGCCCATTTGGCGCTGTCAACAATCGCCTCCCAACATTCCTTGACGTAATTGTCGATCTGATCAATCGGCGCTTTGCGGAAATTGGGGATGTGACCGTTGATGAAATCTTCCCAGAATTTCGCCATCTGTTCGGGTGGCATCGGTTCCGAGAGGGCCACGGGATGGGCCTCAAATCCGTAGCCTTGGTAAATCTCGACAAAGCCCGGATCGGACAGGAACACCACTTTATGTCCCATTTTGGTCAAGGCTTGTGCGATCCCGACCGAATTCAACGCGGGACCGTAGGCGGCTTCGGGGAAAAGGGCGAAGGTTTTCTGTTCCATGGTGACTCCTTTGACGGGGTTCAATTTGGGAAAATATGGGTGTCTTTGGCGGACCACTGCACGGTGATGCTTTGGCCGACCTCGGGGGCGTGGCCGTCCGCCTCATCTGCGGTCATCCGCGAGATCACCGGCGTGTCAGAGAGCGGCGTTTTGATATGCAGCAACAGATCAAGACCGTGATAGGCCACCGCGGCGATCTCACCGCTCAACTGGTTTTCGCCGGTGCCGGTGACATGGAGCCGTTCTGGACGAATGGCGGCGATGGCCGCGCCATTCTTGGCGATCTCGGTCACGCTTTCGGATCGGATCACACTGCCATCCGCGCCAACGAAATTGGTGCCTTTTTTCTCGACAGGCAGGAAATTCATCACCCCGATAAAGTCGGCGGCAAATTTGCTTTGCGGCGCTTCGTAAATGTCATGCGGGGTGCCGACCTGCAAAAGTTTGCCATCCTTCATGATGGCGATGCGGTCGGCCATAACCAGGGCTTCTTCTTGGTCATGCGTCACGATGATAAAGGTGATACCGAACTCATGCTGCAACCGTTTGAGTTCAAGCTGCATCTCGCTGCGCAGTTTTTTGTCCAACGCGCCGAGCGGTTCGTCGAGCAAAAGCACCTTTGGCCGTTTCACCAAAGCCCGCGCCAGGGCGACCCGTTGGCGTTGCCCACCCGAAAGTTGTTCGGGTTTGCGTTTGGCCAAATGGCCGAGCTGAATGACCTCAAGGATCTCATTGACCCGCGCTGCGATTTCCGCTTTCGGCAGACGGTCCATTTCAAGCCCGTAGGCAATGTTTTGCGCCACGGTCATATGCGGGAACAGCGCGTAGGATTGGAACATCAGATTCAAAGGCCGCTGGTTGGGCGCGAGTCCGGCGATGGATGTGCCCTCCAGCGTGATGTCACCGGCCGAGAGGTCTTCAAACCCTGCGAGCATGCGCAACAGCGTGGTTTTGCCACTGCCCGATGCACCGAGGAGCGCGAAGAACTCGTTCTTGCGAATGTCCAGCGACAGGCCATCAACAGCTTGCACAGTGCCAAAGGTCTTGGAGACGTCTTTGATGCTTAAAAACGATTGGGTCATTGGCCGGGCAAGCCTCCTTTGTTCAGTCGTTGGGAGAGGGCCAGTGCGATCACCGAGACCGCCATCACCAGCGTGGCCAGAGCGTTAATTTCAGGGGTCACCCCAAAGCGGATCATCGCGAAAATCTGCATCGGCAGAGTGATTGAGGCGCGTCCGGCCCCGGCGGTGAAAAAGGCGATGATGAATTCGTCAACCGAGAGGGTGAAGGCCAAAAGCGCGCCCGCAACGATGGCGGGCATCAACACCGGAATGATGACGCGTTTGAGTGTGGTGAATGTCGAGGCGCCGAGATCGGCGGAGGCTTCGACAATCGACCAGTCAAAGTTCTTCAACCGCGCCCGCACCACGGCACAGACAAAGGCCAGGTTGAACACGACATGGCTGACGATGATCGTATGCAGCCCCATCTTCACGCCAATCAGCGAGAAAAACGACAACAAAGCGATGGCCAAAACGATGTCGGGAATGATCATCGGGGCGAAAATGAGGGTTTCCAACCATTTGCCATTGCGACGGCGGATTTCGACGCCGATGGCCAAAAGGCTGCCCAAAAGCGTAGACAACAGGGTCGAAAAAATCGCCACGATCAAAGTGTTGCCCGCCGCTTTGAGGATGTCTTCATTCTCAAGCAAGGCACCATACCATTTGAACGAAAATCCGGTCCAAGCGGTTGGTAGGCCGCCTTCGTTAAAGGACAGGCCCACCAGCACCGAAATCGGGATGTAGAGAAAGGCGAAGATCACGCCGAGGATGATCAACATCAGGCGGAATGTGTTGCGATCAGCCATTTTGCGCTCCTTTGCGACCAGAGGCGCGCTCGGCCACCACAGCTTGCAACATCAAGAGACCCAGCATCACCGCGATCAACACCATCGAGAGCGCCGCACCAAACGGCCAATCATTCGCGGTCAGGAATTGGGCGTAGACAAGGTTGCCGATCATCTGGAACTGGCCTCCACCAAGCAGCGCGGGGGTCACGAAATTGCCGATCGAGAGGACGAAGACAAAGACAAACCCCGTGGCAATCCCCGGCACCGTCATTGGCAGCGTCACACGGCGAAACGTGGTCCATCCAGACGCGCCCAGATCGCGCGAGGCCTCGGAAATATCGGGGTTCAGACGCGACAGTGGCGCGTAACAGCTGAGAATGACGAAGGGCAGATAGTTGTAGACCAAACCGATGATCACGGCTTGCTCGGAGTACAACATGCTGGGCAATTCGCCCTCAAACCCAAGCCAGCGCGCGAGGTTCACGATCAAGCCTTCGCGGTTCAGCAACACGATCCACGCATAGGTGCGCACCAGATAGTTCGACCAGAACGGCAGCACGGCAAAGAACAACAGCATGGATTGGTGGCGACGTGGCATCGCGGCAATGGCATAGGCCGCAGCATAGCCCAGTACACAGGCAATGGCGGCAGAGAGCCCGGCGATCCCGGCGGATTTCAGGAAAATCTTGAAATACAGCGGGTCAAACACCAGCGCGAGGTTTTCAAGCGTGACCGTATACTCAATCCCGCCGTAAACGCCGCGCCGGAAAAAGGCGAGCACGAGGATGAGCACACAGGGCACAACCATCAACCCAAACAGCCAAAGCATGGCCGGGGTCATCAAGATCATGGGACGGCGGTCAGTGGACATAGAAGATCCCTGTGCTGAACGAGCCAGCATCATTTTGTGCGATTGGGGGGGATGGTCCCGCCCTTGGGGAGAGGCGGGACCAAAAGGGAGCGAGGCGTGTTTGGATCAGTTCGCTTTGATCTCGGAGACAAGGCGAGAATAGTCGCGCTGCGCGGCTCCCACGTCACGCAATTGCTCAAATTTCAACATGTCCGCCGGGGCCATGCCCATGTTCGGGTATGTCTCGATCAGTGCCGGGTCCACACCGTCCATCGCGGCCTTGTTCGGCACTTTGTAGAGGATGTTTTCGGCAGCCCAGCGGTGATTTTCGGCATCCAGAATGTAGTTCACAAATGCATAGGCTGCGTCTTTGTGCTCAGACGCCTTCAGGATCACCATCGTGTCGACCCAAAGATCAGAGCCTTCAGTCGGGATCATATATGTGATGTCGGCATTTTCGCCGATGCCGTAGTTGCACCAGCCATCCCACGCCTGCACCAACTCCGCCTCGCCGGACACAAGTTTGGCGTAGAAGGTGGTGTCGTCATAGGCCAACAAAGTGCCTTTGGCTTTGATCAGAAGATCACGCACTTCGGCCATTTTGTCGGGATCCGTTTCGTTCACCGAATAGCCAAGCGCCAATTGACCAGCGGCCAGCAACCAACGGTCGGTTGCGAGCATGGTGGTCTTGCCGGACACGGCCTCTGTCGGTTCCAAAAGATCGTACCAGGACGTCGGTTCCGCAACCAAATCGGAGCGATAGCACAGCCCGGTCGTACCCCAAGCATACGGCAGTGAGAAAACGTTGCCCGGATCATGCGGCAGCTCGGTGGCTTCGGTGTAGAGATTGGCGATGTTGGGGATTTTGTCGTGGTCGAGCTCTTCGGCCAAACCAAGGTTGTGCAAGACTTCGGCAAACGGTGAGGACACAAAGACAACATCATAGCCTGCGCCTTTTGACGCGATCAATTTGCCCATGATTTCTTCGTTTGTGGCGTGCAACACCAACTCGGCTTCGTTGCCGGTTGCGGCGTTAAACGTGTCAATCGCATCGGCGGCCATATAGCCATCCCAGTTTGACACGGTGAGCGGCTCAGCCAAGACAGGTGCGGCCATCGCAGCCAGTGTCACGGTCAAGCAAACACCGCTGTGCAGTGTGTGTCGTATCATAAACGTAACCTCCAAAGGGTCTGTTGGACTGTCCGGACCGTGGCCCGGTAATTTGTGTTGCGATTCTTTACGATCGCTATAGTCTCAGTATTAATCGTGGAAATTATACGTCAATTTGTTTTTGCGGTCTTTTTTGGTGTCGGCTGGTTGGTCGGACTCTTAGGGCCCAAAACCCCTGCCTCAAAGGAGAGGCTCATGCCGATATCGCGCAGTAATACGCGTCAAAACCACCTCAAGCTGGCCCGCCAGATCATCGAGTTCATTCTGGAGCACGATTTGAGCAAAGGTGATCACCTCCCGGAATCGGTCTTGTCCGAGGCTTGCGGCGTGTCTCGGACGCCCATTCGATCTGCGCTTAAATTGCTGGAACAAAAGGAAATTGTTCAAAAACGAGAGGAGGGTGGGTTTTTCCTTAATCTCCCGCCGGATGCGCTGTCGGCGGACATCTCCTCTGATCTTGACGATATGGAGGGGTCTTTGGCGGCGCGTATTCTTTCGGATCGGGCCGAGCGCCGCCTTTCGGATGTTCAGTCGGTCAGCGCGCTTGTTCGGCGCTATGGCGCGCCAAGATCGTCTGTACTAAATTCTCTAAAAATACTGTCCTCAGATGGAATCGTCGTTCAACTGCCGGGCCGCGCCTGGGCGTTTCAGCCGATGTTGGACACGCCAAACGCAATTGAGGAAAGTCTCGCATTTCGATTGACGCTTGAACCACAGGCCATTTTGACGCCGGGATTTCAGGTCGACAGCCAAAAGATCGGCTGATGCGGCAACAGATGGAAGAGTTTCTCCAACGCCCTGATGGCAAGCTCAGTTCCTCGGCCTTTCTACGCTTGGATTGTGCCTTTCACAGCTTCATTGCAGAAAGCTCCGGCAACCGTTTTGCTCGCGGCGTCTTGCTGGCCCACCAGCGCCTGCGCCTCTCGACGCAAAAGGATCACACCATCGCGGATTTTCGTCTGCGCCAATCGCTGAATGAACATTTGGGTATTCTCGACAGTCTGGAGCGGATGCAACTTCAGCTTGCCGCCGATCAAATGGTGCTGCATCTACGGCGCAGCCAGATCCGCAAACCGCAAACGGTCAATCGCGGCATTCTACCCCTCGCGCGCGGAGGCTCTTTATGACGAAGCCCATTATTGCCCTTTTCCCCGAAGCCAGTTTTGGCTCCGCTCTCAATTGCGTTGGCATTGCTCAGGAGTTGCAACGCCATGGTGCCGTCCCGGTGTTCCTGTGTCACCCCGGTTTCAACGGTGTTTTTGCCGAATACGGGTTTAAGGAATACCAACTTCCGGACACCGCGCCCTCGCAGCCGCAAACCGAGGATACATGGCAGAGCTTTGTCACCGCCCATGTCGCCCATTTCAACCAAGATCCCATGGCACAACTGCACAGCTATGTTGCGCCCACTTGGGACGCGATCGTGGACACGGCCATCCGGGCCGAGGATGGGCTTGAGACCCTGCTTAAACGGATCAAACCCGCAGGATTGTGCTCGACAACGTCATCATGTTTCCGGCCATCGCCAATGCGGGCGTGCCGTGGGTGCGGGTGGTGTCCTGTACCGAAACCGAAATCCCTGATGCACATGTCCCGCCCTATCTCTCGGGCATGGCCGCACACGACCCGGCGCGTCCGGCCTTTGAGGCGCGCTATCTTGAGGTCACGGCCCCGGCGCATCTCAGATATAATACGTTCCGAGGTCAGCGCGGCCTGCCGCCTTTGGCTGCGGGGTTGTTTTTGGAACCTTCGCCCTATTTGAACCTATTGTTGGCCCCCACGGCGATCCGCCATGACCGTCTGGTGCCGCTGGACGAGCGTCTTTTCGTGTTTCTCGAAGGCTGCGTGCGCGAAGAGGCGCAATTCGACCCGCCGCCTTTGCCCATCAACGAGGGGCCGATTGTTTATATGAGCTTTGGGAGCCTTGGCGCCATCGACACCGATCTGTTTGCGCGGATGATCGCGGTGTTTGCCACGATTCCCGCCCGGTTCTTTGTCAATGTCGGTGGCTTTTTGGAAAGCTATAGCCAAGTGCCGGACAATGTGTATCTGGGCAGTTGGTTCCCGCAGCCCTCGATCGTGTCGCAAGCGGATTTGTTCATCCATCATGGCGGCAACAACAGCTATTGTGAGGCAATGTATTTTGGTGTGCCGTCTCTGGTGATGCCCTATTGTTGGGATGGCCATGACAACGGGCTGCGCGCACAACAGACTGGCACTGGTGCGTTTTTGCAGCGCAACGACTGGACGCCCGAACAATTGCGTGAGGTGATCACCGCGCTTTTGGGTGACACGGCGATGTTGGCCCATCTCAAGACCATCTCTGAGCAGATGAAAGCAACCCCCGGCACACACATCGCGGCGCAGTCGATTTTGACAGTGATTTCTTAGCCGTAAGCCAGTTTTAATCCGCAGCCGCTCTTCAGGGTAGAACCGCGCCATATCAGAGGCCCCCTTGAGGCGGCGTGCGGCATTGGGCAGGGCGCGCGTGCCGATCCAGTCGATGGTCAACCCCTCGCGCAGACAGGTCAGCACATCCGCGAGCCTGCGCCGACGCCCGTGATGCATGAGTACCTCACCGACCGCCACCATCGGCGTCGAACAGCGGAGCGCCAGCGCGGCACAGGTGTCGAATCATCCCTGATCGGACCCGTCATAGCGCGGCGCGGCGCCGAGAAAGACATGACCGGGGTCCCGGAAGATCATGTTTGGGCGTTGCAGGCAGGCCAGATTGTCAGCGCGCGGAGTTCCGAAATCCCGCATCTCTTGGCGACGCGGAAGGTGCCATGCGTGGGGTTGCTTCGTGGCAAGACAGGATTGGCGGGGGCGATTGTTCACCTCGACACACTTAAAAATGCGATGCAGGCGATCTCTTTCTCCGGGCTGACCTACCGGGAGATGTCTCGAAAATTGCGGGTCTCAAGTCCGACGCTGCGCTATCTGCTCGATCAGGGTTTTCTGACAACCTACAATGGCCAAAACCCGGCGACACTCAATGAGACCGAGATCATCCCTCAGGTTTCGATAGATGCGTTTTTGCAGCAATACGTGACCCCCGGCCGCCGGGCAGAAGCCGCGGGATCGAGTCACTTTCGGTCAGCGTCGAAATTTCTTCGGTCGAGCATCAAAAGCAACAAGTAGCCAGAATGAGCAAGGTCCGTTTTGTCCGGCGTAGCCGTCATCCATCCTTGCAGCCCTTAATGCCAGCTTTTCTCTCCGTAGGACTTTGCTTTAATCGCTGCGTCGGGCCACCAACATAGGTCTGACCGCTAAAAAGAGCGCTCACTCTGTCCTCACCCCATCGCCCACAAATTCCCCCATCCAGCCCCCTTATGTGACAAACTCACCGACAGCTGCGTTTGCGCTCGCATAGACTGAACCCAGACAAGCGGGAAACCCGCGTAGGAGGACATGCACAGATGACATATTGGGCTGAGACCAAAGCCCCTCTTTCGGGAGGGCAGACAGGATGATTACGGAGTTTTCGCCAACCGAGTTTACGCCATGGGCTTCGCTCATCGGTGGGCTTTTGATTGGCGCTGCCGCCGTGTTGTTGATGGCGCTACAGGGCCGGATTTTTGGCGCGACCGGGATTTTGGCTGGGTTTTTGACCCCGACGAACTCGTCGGATTGGGCGTGGCGGGCGATTTTGCTGGCGGGGATGGCTTCGGGGCCTTTGGCCTTTGCGGCGTTGACCGGGCATATGCCGGTGGTTGAGGTGCCGGTGTCAAAAACGGCGCTGATCATCGGTGGGTTTATCGTTGGCATCGGCGTGAGTTACGGGTCGGGTTGCACCTCGGGCCATGGCGTGTGCGGCATGTCGCGGCTCAGCCCGCGCTCGATTGTGGCTACGCTGAGCTTTATGTTTGCCACGGCGGTGACGGTCTATTTGATCCGCCATGTGTTCGGCCAAGTTGTGGGAGGGGCGTGATGAAACATTTTCTGACCTATCTCACCGGGCTGATCTTTGGCCTTGGGATTTCCATGTCCGGCATGGCCAACCCGGCAAAAGTGTTGAACTTTTTTGACTTTGCCGGAACCTGGGACCCCTCGCTGGTGTTTGTGATGGGCGGGGCGGTGACGGTGAGTTTCTTTGGCTACCGCGCCCTGTTCAAACGCTATGAGACCCCGGCCTTTGAGCCGCGCTTTATCGTGCCGACGAGCCGGGTGATTGACGCCAAACTGGTGGGCGGCTCTCTGGTTTTTGGCGTCGGTTGGGGCATCGCGGGGTTTTGTCCGGGTGGCGCGCTTCCGGCGCTTGGTGCACTGGATGCCAATGTCTGGGTGTTTTTTGTCGCACTTGTGGCGGGGATTTTTGCCGCCAAGTTTATGATGAAGTTAACGGCGGCCAAAGCCGCGCGCCGGGCCGCATGAGGCCTTTGGTGCAGATCGAAGAGAAAAAGGAGAGAGAAATGGCATCGAATTATCCCGTCGATATGTCGGTCAATCCCGAGGTGAAAGCCTTTTTTGACCCTGAAACATGGACGATTTCCTATGTCGTCAAGGACCCGGACTCCAACGCCTGTGCGGTGGTCGACAGTGTCATGGACATCGACTACGCCGCCGGCCGCATTTCCTACAAAAGTGCGGATGAGATCATCGCCTATATCGAGGAGCAGGGCCTGAAACTCGAATGGTTGATCGAGACCCATGTTCACGCCGATCACCTCTCGGCCGCGCCCTATATTCAGGACAAGCTTGGCGGCAAGATCGGCATTGGCGAAAACATCACCGTGGTCCAGGACGTGTTTGGCAAAGTGTTCAACGAGGGCACAGAATTCCAACGCGATGGCTCGCAGTTTGATCGCCTGTTCAAGGACGGCGACACCTATCAGGTGGGCGAGATGACCTGTTTCGCCATGCACACGCCGGGCCACACCCCGGCCTGTATGACCCACACCATGGGCAATGCGACCTTTACTGGCGACACGTTGTTCATGCCCGATGGCGGCTCGGCGCGCGCCGATTTTCCGGGCGGCGATGCGGGCATCTTGTTTGACAGCATCCAAAAACTGCTGGCCCTGCCGGACGACATGCGCCTGTTCATGTGCCACGATTACGGCCCGAATGGCCGCGACATTGCGTGGGAAACCACGGTGGGTGACGAAAAGACCCATAACATTCACGTTGGCGGCGGCAAAACCAAGGCCGATTTCGTTAAATTCCGTGAGGAACGCGATGCACAATTGGCGATGCCACGGCTGATTATTCCGTCTTTGCAGGTCAACATGCGCGCGGGTGAGTTGCCCCCGGCGGATAAGGATGGCAAGACATTCCTGAAGGTTCCGGTGAACGGGCTCTAAGACCTCTTTTGATGTCGTGGGGCGCGTTGCCGCTTTGTCGCTTTCAGGCCCGTGGAACGGGCAGGGCGGCCCCACGCACATCAGGAGATCAGACATGGATTTCAACAAGATCAACGACACACTGACGGTCAGCAGTCAAATCACCCCCGACGAGGTCACACGTTTGGCCGAGAAAGGCTTTAAAACGCTGATCAACAATCGCCCGGATATGGAAGTTGAGCCGGGCTTGTCGTCGGATGTGATGGAAGAGGCGGCAAAGGCGGCTGGGCTGAGCTACCTCTATTTGCCGGTCATGCCGGGGCAATTCACCCCCGACCTGATCGCGGATATGGCACAGGCCCTGGCCGAACTGGACGGTCCTGTCTATGCCTATTGCCGCTCCGGCACGCGCTCTTGCACCACGTGGGCGCTGGCACAAATCGGCATCCTGTCGGCTGATGAGATCGTCGAACAGGCCGCAGGCGCAGGCTATGACCTGAGCGCGATGGTTGATTTTCTAAGGGGCTAAGACGCGCCCATACGCGTCTCTGTCCCGGCTTTCACGACCCCGAACGGGGTATGTACGGTTTTGGGACAGGTCCGGGCGGGAGCCGGATCCGTCTTGCTTTGCGAGGAGACGCAGGATGGACATTAAAAAAATCACGGACGGATTGTCCGTGTCGGGACAGATTCAGATCGACGACATGGTCAAACTGGCCCGCCGTGGCTTTCGGGCGGTGGTGTGCAACCGCCCGGATGGCGAGGCCGCCGATCAGCCGACCCATGAGGAAATGCAGCGCGCGGCCGAGGCCGCAGGCTTTGCATTTCTTTATTTGCCGGTCACGCCGGGCATCGTCTCCGAAGAGACGGCGGAGGCGTTTCGCACCGCTTTGACCGAATTGCCCGGTCCGGTGTTTGGCTATTGCCGCACGGGTACGCGCACCACGACGCTGTGGTCTTTGGCGATGGCGAAAGAGAAATCCGTGGTCGATATTTTGGCCGCAACCAAAGCCGCAGGCTACGACATGTCGGGCGTGGCACGGCGCATCGCCAATGGCGGTGTGACACCGACGGACAGTGTCGAAGATGCCAAATTCGATGTGGTTGTCGTCGGCGGCGGGGCTGCGGGTGTGGCGATGGCGGCGTCGCTGAAAGCGCGCAAACCTGATCTTGAGATCGCCATCATTGATCCGGCGGGCACGCATTATTACCAACCGGGATGGACCATGGTGGGCGCGGGCGTGTTTGACGCGCAGACCACTGCCAAAACCATGGGCAGCCTGATCCCGCGCGGGGTACATTGGCTCAAATCCGCTGTGGCGGCGTTTGAACCGAAAAACAACGCGGTGATTTTGGATGGCTGCCGGGTGGTGAAATATGATCGCCTTGTGGTCTGTCCGGGGCTGAAACTCGATTGGGCACGGATTGAGGGCCTGACCGAGACCTTGGGCAAAAACGGTGTGACCTCGAATTATCGTTATGATTTGGCGCCTTATACCTGGAAATTGGTGCAGGGCTTGAAGGGGGGGAAGGCGATTTTTACCCAACCGCCGATGCCGATCAAATGCGCCGGAGCACCGCAAAAGGCGCTGTACCTCTCGGCGCATGAGTGGGAAACGCGCGGTGTTTTGCCCAATATCGAGATTGATTTCATGAACGCGGGCGGCGTGTTGTTTGGCGTCAAAGATTATGTGCCCGCACTTGAGGGCTACATCGCACGCTATGGCGCCAATGTGAATTTCTTCCACAATCTGGTGGCCATCGACGGGCCGGGCAAAAAAGCCACCTTTGAGGTCGCCAAACCCGACGCGGCAAAGGAGACGATCACCGTCGATTTCGACATGATCCATGTGGTGCCGCCACAGGTCGCGCCCGATTTCATCCGCGTCTCGCCGCTGGCCGATGCGGCCGGATGGGTCGATGTGGATCAGGTCACGCTGCGCCACAAGGAGTATGACAACATCTGGTCCTTGGGCGATGTGATGAACGCGCCCAACGCCAAAACCGCCGCCGCAGCCCGGATGCAGGCCCCCGTGGTGGCCGACAATATCGCCGCCGACATCGACGGGAAATCGCCGCAATCGGCCTATAATGGCTACGGCTCCTGTCCGCTCACGGTCGAGAAGGGCAAGATCGTTTTGGCCGAATTCGGTTATGGTGGGGTGTTGTTGCCATCTTTCCCGAAATGGCTTTTGGATGGCACGAAGCCGACGCGTAAGGCTTGGATTTTGAAAGAACAAATCCTACCGCCAGTCTATTGGAAAGCCATGTTGCGCGGTAAGGAATGGTTGATCAAACCCGAAAAAGTTCACGCGAAATAAACACGCATCCGGGCAGAATACATCTTCTGCCCGGATGTCCTCCCCGATCCTGTGTCCAAGCGAAAGGACAGTCCCTTGTCTGTGACCCGGTCATTTGACCCGCGCAAACTGCGCCGTTACCTCCCCATCCTTGAGTGGGGTTCGAAATACACGCCCTCGACCTTCGCCAATGACGGCATCGCGGCGATCATCGTGACGATCATGTTGATCCCGCAATCTCTGGCCTATGCCTTGCTTGCGGGGCTGCCGGCGCAGATGGGGCTTTACGCCTCGATCCTGCCGCTCGTCGCCTATGCCATCTTCGGCACCTCGCGCGCCCTGGCCGTGGGGCCGGTCGCGGTTGTCTCGTTGATGACCGCCGCGGCAGTTGGCAACATGGCATTGCAAGGCACGGCCGAATATGCCGCCGCCGCGATCACATTGGCGTTTATTTCCGGTGTGATCCTGTTGGTGATGGGTTTTTTCCGACTTGGGTTCTTTGCCAATTTCCTGTCGCATCCGGTGATTGCCGGGTTTATCACCGCCTCGGGCATCCTGATCGCGGCGTCGCAGATCAAACATATCTTTGGCGTTTCCGCTTCGGGAGAGACCTTGCCGGAGCGGTTGATCTCGCTCGCTCAACACCTCGGTCAGACCAATTTCATCACGCTGATCATCGGCGTGGCGGCGACGGCGTTTTTGTTTTGGGTGCGCAAAGGTTTGAAACCCTTGTTGATCTCCAAAGGCGTGGGCCCGCGCATGGCGGATATTGCGACCAAGGCCGGCCCTGTCGCCGCGGTTGTGGTCACCACGCTGATTTCATTCGTGTTTTCGCTCAACGATCACGGCGTGAAAATCGTCGGTGAGGTGCCGCGTGGCCTGCCGCCGCTCACGCTGCCGTATTTCTCGCCTGAGATTTGGCGCCAGCTTTTTGGCTCTGCCATTCTGATTTCGATCATCGGCTTTGTGGAATCCGTCTCGGTGGCGCAAACCTTGGCCGCCAAAAAACGCCAACGCATCGTCCCGGACCAAGAGCTCATCGGCCTTGGGGCCTCCAACATCGCCGCGGCGATTTCGGGCGGCTATCCGGTGACGGGGGGCTTCGCGCGCTCTGTCGTCAACTTTGACGCGGGCGCGGAAACCCCCGCAGCGGGGGCGTTTACCGCCGTGGGCATCGCGCTTGCAGCCTTGTTCCTCACGCCTTTGCTCTATTTCTTGCCCATCGCCACGCTGGCCGCGACCATCATCGTCGCCGTGCTGTCCTTGGTGGATTTCAAAATCCTCAAAACCACCTGGGGCTATAGCAAGGCCGATTTCGCCGCCGTTCTGGCCACCATCCTGTTGACGCTTTGGTTTGGGGTGGAAACAGGTGTGTCGTCGGGCGTGATCCTGTCCATCGCGCTGCACCTCTATAAAACCTCGCGTCCGCATGTGGCCGAGGTTGGTCTGGTGCCGGGGTCCGAGCATTTTCGCAACATCAACCGTCATGACGTGTTGACGGTGCCGGAGATGGTGACGATCCGGGTGGATGAGAGCCTGTATTTCGCCAATGCGCGGTTCTTGGAGGATTATATTTTGGACCGGATTGCCGACAACCCGGTGATCAAACATGTGGTTCTGATGTGTCCGGCGGTGAATGATGTCGACTCTTCGGCGCTTGAAACGCTCGAAGAGTTGAATCGACGTTTGAATGATGCCGGGATCAAGTTGCACCTCTCCGAGGTCAAAGGCCCGGTGATGGATCGGCTGCAAAAATCGCATTTGTTGCAGGATTTGAGCGGGCAGGTGTTCTTGTCGCAATTCGCGGCGATGAAGGCTTTGGGGGATGTGACAAAGCCTGTACCGCCCGAGACCCAGTCCGACACAGCCGCCTAAAAAACGCCCGCCACATCCGGCGGGCGTTTTCTTTGGAGAGGGTTCAGGCCGGGTTCATGCGGCGGGGGGCCTGCGCATATTGGCCCGGATAGACCGAGGCCAAAACCACAACCATGCCAAGGGATTGCAACGCGGACAGGTTTTCGCGGGCAATCACCACGCCTAAGATCACGGCGGTGAACGGGCTTAACAGGCCCAAAGGCGCAACGGTTTGCGGGTCCAGCCGGGCAATACCGCGAAACCACAGGAAATAGGTCACAGCCCCGCCGATCAGCCCGAGATAGACAAAGCCCATGAGGTTGGTGGCGTTCACCTGTGGCATCGGCGGATCAAGGATCAGCGCGATGGGCAAAAGCAACAGCCCCCCGGCGACCAATTGCCAGGCCGTGACGGTGAGCGGCGTGGCGGGCAGGGCCCATGTGCGGGTCAAAACCGTGCCGATGGCCATGGACAAAGCGCCGATCAGGGCTGCGATGAGGCCGAGCGGGTCCAATGTGGCGGCGGGGGTGAGCACCAAAAGTGCCACGCCGATGACGCCCGCAACCCCGGCAAATACCGCCAAGGGGCGTAGCGCCGCGCCCATCCAAACCCGCATCAAGATCAACACGATCAACGGCTGCATCGCGCCTAATGTGGCCGCCACACCGCCCGGCAGACGATAGGCGGCGATGAACAGGCAGCTCCAGAACAGGGTGAAATTCAGCGCCCCCAAGACAAAGAGTTTGCCCCAAAGTGCCAGCGGCGGCAGGCGGCGCAGGATCACCAGAAGCAAAAGCCCCGCAGGCAAGGCGCGCAAAAGCGCGACGCTGAAAGGGATGCCCTCGGGCAAAAATCGGGTGGTGACAAGGTAGGTCGAGCCCCAGATGGCGGGGGCGAGGGCGGTGAGCAGGATGTCGGAGCTGCGGGAGGAGGGATGTGGCATTGTGCGGCCTTTGGAGGAAACTGAATTTATCTTGATGTTAAGATAATGCGATAAATCTTGACGTCAAGATGATTTTCTGCAAAGCCTTTTGCATGAGCGATGACAGCATTCAGATTGACCACATCCGGGCGCAATGGGCGAAAGCCCGGCCCGATCTTGACACGGCACCGATGGGGCTGATTGGCCGATTGGGGCGGATCACCCGCGTGTTGTCGCGTGAAATGGAGGCGACTTTCGCCCGCCATGGTCTCAACCAAGCCAGTTTCGATTTGCTCGCCACGTTGCGCCGTGCTGAACCGCCGCATGCGCTCACCGCCGGGCAATTGATGGACAATATGATGATCACCTCGGGCACAGTGACCAATCGGATCAATCGGTTAGAGGTCAAAGGTCTGGTGGAGCGCCGCGCGGACAAAGAGGACGCGCGCCGGGCGATTGTCGGCCTGACAGAGGCGGGATTTGCCCTGATTGATCGGGTGATCGAGGATCATGTCGCCACCCAACATCGCCTGACCGCGTTGCTCACGGACACGGAATTTGCCACGCTGGATGCGGGGCTGGCGGGCTATCTGGCCAAGCTTGACGGTCGCGAGTCCGGTTAAATCCGGCGTTGCAAAACCTGCGCGCAAATCCGGGCGTGATCCGGTTCGATCCCCCAACTGCACGCCACTTCCCACGCGAGAGCTGCGGTTTTTTCTGTCGCGCTGGCGTTTTCGGGATCAGTGCGGATCAGGTCATAGGCGCGCAAATCCACCCGCGCCTCGTCCCAATCTATCAGCGCCGGACCGTGCTCGGTGTCGATCAGATTGCCCGCGCTCAGATCGCCATGGATCACGCCGACCTTGCCCTGCATCGGCTGCCACGCCCGGCGGCACAGCGCGACGATCTCGGCGGGCATGGCCATCAGATCGACATCGCCGCCGGTGGTGGCCTCAATCAGGTCGAGACTGCTCAAAAACCCCGGACGCTGCGGCAGGCGCGGGTGTTGCGGTGAAAGTATCTGAGCCGCCACTTTGGGAATGTCTTCGGGCGCAAAGGGACGCCCCTCCAGATAGGGTTCGCAGGTCCATCCCGCCGCCGATAAAGCGCCGTCCAACGCCGGGATAAGCCGGGGGACGGTGAACCCTGCGGCCTCGGCGGCGTCCATGACGGGCGTGAGCCAGAATAGCGCCGCCTCCGTGCGCCGGGTCGATTTGAACACCAAATCGCGTTTGAGGCCCGAGGTGCGAAACACCGCATTGCGATGACCGCCACCGATCGGCTCCAAGGCGGCTTGAACACCCCAAAGGGGACTGGGTGGCAGTGCAGCAGGCATCAATACACCCACCGCACGAGGCCAAGGGTGAGTACCGGGAAGGCGATCAAAAGCCCGACGCGGATCAGGTCGGTGATGACGAAAGGCAGGGTGCCTTTGAAGGTCTCGGAAATTGGCGTTTCCCTGTCCAAAGCATTGATGATAAACAGGTTCATCCCCACGGGCGGGGTGATCAAACCAACTTCGACCACGATCAGGACGACGATGCCGAACCACAGGCCGAACTCGCCATGGGGCAAGCCAAAGTCCAAACCCTCCAAGATCGGGAACAGGATCGGGATGGTGAGAATGATCATCGACAGGCTGTCCATGACGCAACCAAAGGCGAGGTAAAGCAGCAGAACCGCCGCCAAAATCACCCAAGGGGTGAGGCCCAAAGCACCGACCCAGGCGGCGGCCTGCATCGGCACGCCGGACAGTGCCAAAAAGTTGTTGAACACTTTCGCCCCGATCAGGATCAGGAAAATCATGCCGGTCGAGGCGGCGGTTTCCAAAATCGCCTCGCCCGTGCCGCGCCATGTCAATCCGCCACCGGCCAGCGCCACGATTCCAGTGCCTGCCGCGCCCACGGCGGCGGCTTCGGTCGGGGTGAAAATGCCCAAATAGATACCGCCCACGACCGCGACAAAAATCGTCAAAACCGGCCAGACGGCCACAAGTGCGCTGAGGCGTTCGGTCATCGGTGCCTTGTCGCGTTGCCCGCAGGATTGTGGCCGGATACGCACGTAGATCGAGATGCAAATCATATAGCCAAGGGCGGCCAAAATCCCGGGAATAAAGGCGGCGACAAAGAGCTTGGCGATGTTTTGTTCTGCCAACATGGCGTAAACCACGAGGATCACCGAGGGCGGAATGAGAATGCCCAATGTGCCGCCGGCGGCCAGCGCGCCCGTCGCCAAACGTCCCGTGTAGCCATATTTTTTCAACTCCGGCAGCGCAACTTTGCCCATGGTGGCGGCGGTGGCCAAGGACGACCCACAGATCGCGCCAAAACCGGCACAGGCGCCGACCGCAGCCATGGCGACCCCGCCTTTGCGGTGGCCGAGCCATGTTTCCGCCGCCTTAAACAACCCCGCCGACATGCCGCCCATGGTTGCGAAATGGCCCATCAACAAAAACAGCGGGATGATGGAAAACGAATAGGACGAGAATTCGCCATAGATCAGGTGTTTGAATTGGCTCAACATCATCACGGAATTGCCGCTCAGGAGATAGGCTCCGCCAAAACCCACGGCAAACATCGCCACCCCGATGGGAATACGCAAAAAGATCAATGCCAAGAGGATGGGGAAAGACCAAAGGCCGATTTCAAAGCGGCTCATGTGTGGCCTCCGTTGGAGGGGGACAGCAGGGCGCGAGTTGAGCGCAGCACAGAGTAGAGCGCGACGATCACCGCCACTCCACAGGTGGCCATGGCGGCGCGATAGCCCCAGACCACCGGGATCTGCAGAATGAACGAGGTCTCGTTATAGGTCCCTTTGTCAATCATCCCGAGCCAAAGTCGCCACGCCACGAGGGCGGAAAAACCCAACAAAAACAGATCGCCGATCAAGTCCAACAGGCGATTGAGCCTATACCCCATCAGTGGTTTGAACAGATCGACCCGAGCATGGGCGCGGGCGAATTGGGCATAAGGCATGGCGGAAAACACGGCAAATCCGATGCCAAATTCAACCAGCTCAATATCGCCGGGGATCGGGCCAAAGCCGACGCCATCCAAAGCCCGGCCCAGAATGGACACGCAGGTCAATGCGATCACGGCCAAAAGGCTCAGCCCGCCGGCATAGGCGGTCAGCCGCGCCAAACCAGCGACCCACTGGGGCAGGCTGTGGGTCAGGCTGCGGGACAGGCGGTGATGCATCTGGGGCCCCCTCAAGCTGTGGCTGGACTGCAGCAGGGGTTTAACGTGACACAGGGACAGGTCAACGTGAAAATCAGCTCTGGCTGCGCGAAAGATCCAATGGGTCCTCATAGTATGGCACATCCATGCCCTGAAGAGGTGCAGCCTGCGGCTGTTCAATCGCCTGAATGACGGCGCGGGCCAATGCCTTCCCAGCCTTGGCGACGTCTTCATGAAGCGTCAGCGCCTCACGCCGAAACCGGGTCAAAAGCGGGGTTGCCTCTTTGGCGAAGGCATCAAAATCTCTGCCGATCACCCGTCCCAATTGCTCGGCTGTGTCAATGGCGGTGATGGCGCTCATCGGCGAGGAACAAAGGATGGCGTCAATCTCGGGGCTCTCTTTGAGGGCGGCGCTCACTGCGGTTTCAATCACTTTGGAGGCGCTGTCCGAGGTGGCGCCTTTGAGCCAGATCGGCGTCATGCCATGAATCTGGCAGGCCTTTGTGATACCCTCAAGAATGTCCTGACCATAAAGCTGATCCAGAGGCGGGGCGACAATCAGCACATGACGCCGCCCGCGCCGGGCCAAGGCGGCAATGCCCAGTTCGGCAAAGCGGCGGTTGTCAAAATCAAACCACGCGTGTTGATCCGCCCAGATCGTGCGGCCATGGGTGGCAAAGGGAAATCCCCGCTCCATCAAATAGGCGACGCGCGGGTCTTTGGGCATGGTCTGGTTGAGGATTACGGCGTCGGCGGAACGGGTGCCGATCATATGGCGCAGCGGCCGCATCAGATCCTCATTCGGGGCATAGGGGGTGACGACCAGATGATAGGCCGTGCCTTGAAGCCTTCGGCGATGGAGGAAATCAGTTGCGCGGTGTGGGACATGATGTCGGGTTCGGTGGGCATCAACAACGACACGACATGGGTTTTGCCCGTGCGCAGGCGCTGACCGGCACGGTTCGGTTGATAGCCGATGTGATCGGCGCACTCACGCACACGCCTTTTGGTCTCGACCGAAATATCCGGTGCATCTGAGAGCGCGCGGCTGACCGTGGCGATGGCCAGCCCGGTGATGCGGGAGATGGTTTTAAGGGTCGGGCGCTCGCCCGGAGACAAGGGGTGTGTGATCACAGGGGCCGTTTTCTCATGCTCATCCTCACCTGTCATATCCGCTCCTTACGAGGATGTCAGCTTCGCCCATCATGGATCGCAGCAGTGTCGCTTGTGCGGTCGCTGGGGTCGCGACAGCACGGTAAGACTTTTCGGGAAAATTTTCCAACCTGAAAAAATGCATCGTCGGGCATCTTGGCCAATCACCGTGAAAGAATCGCTTTTGATGAGGCGCTAAAACGTTTTAGATGGAGTGTGGAGGCCGGAATCGTGTCTGGGAGGGGTCGTGGCGGAGATTGAATTGACACAGGGGGGGCGGTTTGTTGATGCGCAGGGCGCCTATGATCTGCCGGTCTCACTGCCGTTTGACAGCGTCTCGACTGTTGTTGCGGCGGGGCATGGGCCGGAGCCTTATGCGGGTGACGCGGAAACCGCGCTGCGCTGGATTGCCGAGCGCGATTGGGTGTTGCGCCGCTCGGTCACACTGACGCAGACGGATGTTGAGATGGTGCTCTCAGGCCTTGATGGCGTCGTCGATGTCTGGGTGAACGGCGTCGATGTGTTGACCGCCGACAATGCGTTTCGAACCTGGCGGGTGGACCTGTCGGAGTATGCTCAGACCGGCGAAAATCAGATCGAATTGCGGTTCCACTCGGTGATCCACGCGGCAGAGGCGCGGCAAAAGGCGCAGCCGTTTTACATCCCCTATCACAAGGCCAATTGCCCGATCCCCAACATCAACATGCTGCGCAAACAGCAATGCGATTTTGGTTGGGATTGGAACATCGCTTTGGCGCCGTTTGGGGTCAGCGGGGGTGTGAGTATTTGTCCTGCAATGAAGACGCGGATTGCGCATCTCCATGTGGCGCAGGCGCATCATGATATTGAGGCCGAGAGCGTGTCGGTCACGGTGACGGCGCATGTTGAACATGGGGACGGCGCGGTGGTTGCGATGCGCTTTGCGGATCGAACGCGTGAGGTCGTGGTCACGGATGGCGTGGCGCAGGCGGTGTTTTTTGTGGAGGTGCCAAGGCTTTGGTGGCCAAACGGGCAGGGCGATCAGCCGCTTTATCCGCTTGAGCTCAGGTGCGGTGAGGCGGTGGTGACGCGCCGGATTGGGCTTAGGCGGATTGAACATGTGGCGGTCAACGACGCGAAAGGCACGGGGGGCACCGGGTTTAAATTCCGGGTCAATGGCCGGGATGTTTTTGCCAAAGGCGCGAATTGGATTCCGGCGGATGCGCTGCATGGGCGCATTGAGCGCGACAAGGTGCGCGATCTTTTACGCTCCGCCGTCGATGCCCATATGAACATGATCCGGGTCTGGGGCGGCGGGCGTTATGAGCCGGGTTGGTTTTACGATCTCTGCGATGAGATGGGGCTGATGGTCTGGCAGGACTTTATGTTCGCCTGCAATCTCTACCCGGCAGATCGGGCGTTTTTGGACAATGTGGCGGCTGAGGTGCGTGAGCAGGTGCAGCGATTGCAGCATCACGCCTGTCTGGCGCTGTGGTGTGGCGACAACGAGCTTTTGGGCATGTTGCATGAATTTCCCGAGGCGCGGGCCCATCGCGACCGCTATCTGGTGATGTATGATCGGCTCAATCAGACCTTGGAACGTGCGCTTTTTGGCGTAGACCCAGAGGCCAATTGGTGGCCGTCTTCGCCCTCGCTGGGGCCTCTGAATTATGGCGATGCCTGGCATGAGGACAGGTCGGGCGACATGCATGTGTGGACCGTCTGGCACGAGAATATGCCGTTTGAGGCCTACCGCGAGATGAGGCCGCGGTTTGTTTCCGAATTTGGATTTCAGTCCTTTCCCTCGATGGCGGTGATCCGCCGGTTCATCGCGCCCGAGGACCGCAATATGGCGTCTGCGGTGATGGATGCGCATCAGAAAAACGCGGGCGGAAACGCCCGGATCGTCAGCACGATGATGCGCGATTTTCGCCTACCGGAGCGGTTCGAAGACCTCGTGTACCTGTCGCAGGTGCAACAGGGACTCGCGATCAAAACCGCCGTCACCGCATGGCGGGCGCTCAAGCCGCAGTGCATGGGCACGCTCTATTGGCAACTCAACGACACATGGCCTTGCGCCTCTTGGTCGAGCTTGGAGTATGGCGGCGGCTGGAAGATTTTACACCATATGGCCGCGCGGTTTTATGCCCCGGTTTTGGTCACAGTCGTGCCGCAGGGCGATAAAGATGTGTTTAAACTTATCAACGATTTGCCAGATGAGGTGGATGTGTCCATTCAGGTCGCTGCCGTCACGCCAAAAGGCGATGTGCGGCCTTTGGCGGAGGTCTGCGTCACGGCGATGACCCACAAAGCCTTTGATGTTTTGGAGTTGGAGCGTAGCCTGTTAAAACAGGATGAACTCTACGTCTTTACATGGCAGTATAAGGGGCAAAATGAGGGCGGCGAAGGCGGCGACATCCATGCGCCACAACCGTTCAAGACTTATGATCTGATTGATCCTCAGATTGTGATTGGAACCAAAGAGTTGCGCGGAAAAATTGAAATCACACTTGAGGCCAGAGCGCTCGCGCTTTTTGTCACGCTTGAGGCAGATCAGCCGGGGCGGTTTTCGGCCAATGCTGTGACGCTATTGCCAGATGTGCCGCAAAAGATCACCTTTGTGCCGCAAGGTTCAGATATGAAAACGAATTTTACAGTTCAAAATCTCTATGAGGCGACCTTGGGAGGGGCCAGATGAAACGATCCATTGTCAACGAGATCATCCGAGAGTCGGATGCCTTTATGCGCTCTTTCGGCTTTGTCATGCCGCCCTTTGCCTATCTGACGCCCGAGGCGCTCAAAGCCCGCGTGGCCAGCGATGGTGCGATGATCCGCGATCATATGATGGGCTGGGACATCACCGATTATGGTCAGGGCGATTTCGACAGTTTGGGCCTGTTTCTGTTTACCCTGCGCAATGGCAATGCCGCCAATGTGGCGCGGGGCATGGGGCCGCTTTATGCCGAAAAACTGTTGATCTCGGAGGAAAACCAACTTTCCCCGATGCATCACCATATCTACAAGACCGAAGACATCATCAACCGCGGCGGCGCGACCTTGGTGTTGCAGCTTTATACCCGGACCGAAGATGGCGTGCTCAATGACACGGCCCCGGTCGAGGTGAGGACTGACGGTCAGATGCGGACCTTGAAAGCGGGCGAACATCTTGCACTGGCGCCGGGGGAAAGCGTGACGTTGGAACCGTGGCATTGGCACGCATTTTGGGGCGAGGGCGGTAAGGTGTTGATCGGCGAAGTGTCGAATGTGAACGATGACCGCACGGATAATATTTTTCACCAACCGATCGGGCGGTTCAGCCAGATCGAAGAAGACGAAGCACCGCTGCACCTTTTGGTCAGCGATTATGACAGTTGGCTGTGAGCCAAAAGGAGGCCCCGATGACCTACACCCCTGCCGAAAGCCGCTATGACACGATGATCTACCGCACATGCGGCCACTCCGGGCTGAAACTGCCCGCCGTGTCGCTGGGCCTGTGGCACAATTTCGGCCATGACACGCCACATCAAACCAAGCGCGACATCCTGCGCACCGCCTTTGATCACGGCATCACCCATTTCGATCTGGCCAACAACTATGGCCCGCCTCCGGGCAGTGCCGAAGCGGCCTTTGGTGAGATCCTCAAGACCGATTTTGCCGGATACCGCGACGAGATGATCATCAGTTCCAAGGCGGGCTATCGCATGCATCCGGGGCCTTATGGCGAATGGGGATCACGCAAATATCTGATGGCCTCTTGTGATGCCTCGCTCAAACGCATGGGTGTGGATTACGTCGATATTTTCTATTCGCACCGCTTTGATCCCGACACGCCGTTGGAGGAAACCATGGGCGCATTGGATAGCATCGTGCGTCAGGGCAAGGCGCTTTATGTGGGGATTTCGTCCTATAATTCCGCCCGCACCCGCGAAGCGGTGGCCATTCTCAAAGACTTGGGCACGCCCTGCCTGATCCATCAGCCGAGCTATAACATGCTCAACCGCTGGGTCGAACGCGACGGGTTGAAAGACACGCTCAAAGAGCTGGGCGTCGGTTCCATCGCCTTTACGCCCTTGGCGCAGGGCATGTTGACGGCGAAATACCTCAAAGGCATCCCCGAAGGCTCGCGCGCCACCCAAGGCAAATCCCTGGCCCCGTCGATGGTGTCGGATCGGGCGATCAAAAACCTCAACGCACTCAACGACATCGCGCAGGCGCGCGGTCAAACATTGGCGCAAATGGCGATCGCTTGGGTGTTGCGCGATGAGGGCATCACCACGGCGCTCATCGGCGCGTCAAAGCCGTCGCAGGTTGTCGATTGTGTGGGGGCGGTGAGCAACTTGACGTTTACGGCGGAAGAATTGGCGGCAATTGACGAAGCCGCCGACGAGGAGAAAATCAACCTCTGGGCGCTGTCGTCGGAAAGCGATCAAGATTAGTCTAAGTGGTTGTGATTTAAGTCATTGGCGGCTTCTCTCGGAGGCTGTATTCTAGGTGAAAATACGCTCGGGAGGGGCCGCGATGACGAATGAGACAGCTCAATTTGGCGGGCAATGGACATCGCGTTTGATGATCTTTGACCTTGAGGATCGGATCAGCACACCCGTGCTTGAAACCGATTTCGAGATTGCCGCGCCCAACTGGACGCCGGACGGATCGGCGTTGATCGTGAATGGCGGGGGCAGCCTGTTTTGGGTCGATCTGGAGGCACCGGAATTGTTGGAGATCGACACCGGGCTGTGCATCAATCTCAACAATGATCACGGCATCTCACCCGATGGCGCGACCCTTTATTTCTCGGATCACACCTATGGCCGCGGCGCGCTGATCTGGCGGCAATCTCTGGACGGTGAGGCCGACCCGGAACAGGTCACGGAGAAACGCCCGTCGTGGTTTCATGGCATGTCACCCGATGGCCAATGGATTTGCTACACGGCGGTGCGCGAGGGGTTGTTTGGTATTTACGTCGCGGCAAACGATGGCTCCGGCGAGCATTGCGTGATCGAGGGTGGTCATCATTACGATGGCCCGGATTTCTCCGCCGATGGGGCGTGGATTTGGTTCAACTCGGACCGCACCGGTGCGTCCGAACTTTGGCGGGTGCGCCCCGATGGCTCGGGGTTGGAGCGGATGACTCAGGACGCGATGGTCAATTGGTTCCCGCATCCCGCGCCCGAAGGCGATGCGGTGGTCTATTTGGCCTATCCCGAGGGCACGGTGGGCCATCCGCCGATGATGCATGTGGAATTGCGGCTGTGGCGACCGGGGCACCCAAGTGAAACGCTGGTGACGTTGACCGGCGGACAGGGCACGATCAATGTGCCATCATGGTCGCCCGATGGGGGGGCATTTGCCTATGTTGAATACGCGGAATAGGGCCGGTGTCTCGGCTTTGATTTTGGCCAGTCTGGCCAGCCCGGTGTGGGGGGGTGACTTGCCCGCGCCGGTGACGGATGAGGATTACCTCACAGTAAGTCCGTCCGAGGTCGCTTTGGGGCAGCTTTTGTTCTTTGATCCGATCCTGTCGGGCAATGACAATATCTCGTGCTCGACCTGCCATCATCCAAAATTTGGCACCTCGGACGGGCTCTCTTTGGGCTTGGGTGAGGGCGGGGTCGGTCTTGGGCCGATGCGTGTGGCGGACCCGCAAAACCTGCCCGAACATCGCGTGCCGCGCAACGCGCCCGCGCTCTATAATCTTGGCGCGCATGAGTACACGCGGATGTTCCATGATGGTCGGGTCGAGGAGGTCGATGGCCATTTGCGCGTGCCGATTGAGGATGGGTTTTTCGCCACAGTGTCGGGCGTTTTGGCGACCCAAGCGGCGTTCCCCGTGCTCTCGCCCGATGAGATGGGTGGGCAGGTCAGTGAAAACCCCCTGTCCAAAGCGATCCGCAAAGGGCAATTTTCCGGTCCCGGCGGCGCATGGGACATGATCGCGGGTAAAGTCGCGGCGATCCCCGCGTATCAACAGCGTTTTGAGGCGACCTATCCCGAAATCGCCTTTGGCCGCCCTATCGCCTTTGCCGATATTTCCAATGCGGTGGCGGCGTTTATGGCGTTTGAATTCCGCTCTGATAACAGCCCCTTTGACCAATACCTGCGCGGCGACGAGGCGGCTTTGAGCGATCAGGCCAAGGCGGGGATGGCGCTGTTTTACGGCGAGGCGGGCTGTGCCGCCTGCCATTCCGGCGCGTTTCAGACCGACCATGATTTTCACGCCATGGGCCAGCCGCAATTTGGCCCCGGCAAGACGTTGATCTTTGAACAGGGTGCGCGCGACGAAGGCCGGTTCCGCGTCACCGGCCAGCCGCAAGACCTCTACGCCTTTCGCACGCCCGCCCTGCGCAATGTCACGCTGACATCTCCCTATGGTCACACGGGCGCCTACGCCGATCTGCGCGATTTTGTGGTGGCGCATCTGGCCCCCTCAGAGGCGCTGATGACCTATGATCGCGCACAGGCTGTGCTGCCCGATCTGCCGGTTGCGGATTGGGAGGTGATGGACACGGAGGCCGATGTCGCGGCGATACTGTCGGCGATCAAAGTACCGGACCGGAGCTTGCCCGACGATCAAATCGACGCGCTGATGGCGTTTCTTGCTGCGCTTGAAGACAATCCAAATCGGCTGGGCGTGCCGGACACGGTGCCATCAGGTTTGCCGTTTGAGAAGTAGCGTTTACTCCCGTGCCAGCTCGACCCAACGATCAAACCGGGTCAGTTCCACCCAATCACTCTCAAAGCCGTCGGGCCATGTGACCTGAACCTTTGCGCTCTCCGCGTTACCCAGGCCAAAGTGCAACGGCACCGCCTTGCCCGATCCGTGCCCGCCACCGATGCTCAGCTCTTGCACCTGTAGGCCCAGGTTGGTCAGCACCGACACCACCGCGCCGACGGCGGCTTTATTGGTCCCGGATTGCACCAAAGAGACGTCCAAATATTGCCCGGTGGTGGGCGTCACGTTTTCATAAAGCTCCATGTTGGAGCCGCGATTGACCACCACCAGATCGAGCTTGCCGTCACCATTTAAATCCACCAATCCCGCGCCGCGCGATTTTTCCAAGGACGCCACGCCCGCCGCAATCGAGACCTCGCGGAACGTCCCGTCCGGCCTTTGTTGCAACAGGTTGTTGGGGTCGCGTGCGGCGTTTGAGGGCATTTGTTCGACATTGCCCTTGGCGATAAACAGATCGGCCCGCCCGTCATTGTCGACATCGCCCCAATCGGCCTGCCAGCCGGTCGAGGGCCGCCCGTCATCGCCCAAATGCGGCCGATGGGCATAGGTGCCGATGTCAAAAGGCGCGGCCTCATAATGACCATTCGCGCGACCGAATTGCAGCAACTGATCCCCCATTGAGGTCAACATTACATCCGGGATCGCATCGCCATTGATGTCACGTTCCGCGATGCCCATGCCCCAAAGCGAGACCCGGTCCCAACCATCGCTCTCATCCAAAAAGCGATTGTTTTGAAGGTCATAGACCTGTTCGTAGCCGCCTTTGACGTAGTAATGCCGATCATTGGAAAGTCGCAGGCTTTGCACCCCCCGCGCGCCTTTGGACATCAGGGCGGAGAGCGTACAGAATCCCGGCGACAGGATGGTTTTGTCCCATCCCGTGGCGTTTGGGCGGTGTAATTCGTTGCTGTCACAGGCCTCAAACGGCCCGTCCGGGTTGTCACGGTCGACGTA
Organism: Roseobacter sp. TSBP12; assembly: GCF_009129705.1. NCBI lineage: Bacteria > Pseudomonadati > Pseudomonadota > Alphaproteobacteria > Rhodobacterales > Roseobacteraceae > Roseobacter > Roseobacter sp. TSBP12. Next base: position 35,511 of record NZ_PYIB01000052.1, on the reverse strand, counting down.
ATTGCCGAAAATCAGGGTCGGGCGGGTGTTGTCACCCTCCCACCCGGCGGCAAACGCCGTGGTCCAACGGTCGCCGCCGTCAAAGCCCCAGGCCTCTGAGGCCTCCTCAAAGGCGCAGTCGCCCAAGCCTTTTAACAGTAGATTTTTGCCGACCCGCAGCACCGCGAGATCGGTGATCCCATCGCTGTCGATGTCGATCGGATAGGCCCCGGTGACGCCCGTGATCTCGGCCATCTCGCCACGTTCAAAGGCCAATGTCCCGCCACGCTCGGAGCGGTTCACCATCAGGCTGGCGGGATTTTCACCGCCTGCGGCAAAGAGATCGGTCATCCCATCGCCATTGCAATCAAAGGAGGCGACGCCGCCGCCGACAAAATGTTCCCATCCGCCGCCGTAGACATGCGCGGGCAGGGCGTCGGAGCGATCTTGGAATTGTGGAATGGATTGCGCCATGAGGGCAGTGGGCGTGCAGAGCACACAGAGGGGGAACAAAAATCGGCGGGTCATCCCACAAGCATCTCCGTGGCCAGATCAAGTGCCAAGGCACCCGCACCCCGCGCCCAGACCAAATCTCCCCAGGCGTGAATTTCCACCGGGGTCGGCGGGCGTCCGGGTTTGTGGGTCAACATGCGGGTCTCGTGCAGCACATCTTCGGCATAGAGAAAATCGTAGCGCAAACGATCGCCGGAGAGAAGGATTAATGCCGGGTCAAACAGGGTCACGACATTGGCCAGCCCTGCGGCCAAATAGCGCCCGGCGCGGGAAAAAATTGTCCGCGCCAAGGCGTTGCCGTCTTTGGCCTGGCGATAGAGCGTTTCCAACATGTCGTCGGCGCTTCGGCTTTGCGGGCCGATGTTGAGCGCGGTGTGGGCCTCGCGCACCAAGGCATAGTCGGCGACATAGGCCTCAAGACAGCCGCGCTGCCCGCAGCGGCACAGCGCGCCGTCGAGTTGTACCTTGGTGTGGCCAAGTTCCATCCCGTGCCCCATGCCGCCGCGGTGCAACTGGTGCCGGATCACAAGGCCCATGCCCAACCCGTGTTCGATCGAGACCACGGCAAAGTTGTCCAACCCGCGTCCGGCGCCAAACCACAGTTCGGCCAGCGCCAAAAGATTGGCATCATTGTCGATCCGCACCGGCACGCCCAAACGTTCCGCCAAGAGGTCGCGCAGCGGGATATCGGCGGCTTCCATGAAGGGGCACCACAGCACATGACCTGCGTCGAAATCGACCATGCCGGGCAGGCCGAGGGCCACGGCGGTGGGCCGTGTGCCGGTCAGGTTCGCATCCTTGAGGCCCGCCGCGACGATGGTCTCGGCCTCAATCAGAATCTCGTCGGTCGTGCGCGCCATTGGGGGCGCGGGCAGGGTGGCCGAACCCAAAAGATTGCCGGCCAAATCCAGCACCACGGCGGAGTTGGAGCGATCCGAGATTTTGATGCCGACGATGATGCCGGATGTGGTGCCGATTTTGAGGCCGACGCGGGGGCGGCCCCGAGTGGAGTCTGTGTCGCGGCGGGGCAGTTCGGTTTCCTCGATCAACCCCGCGCCGATCAGATCGGAGGCGATTTGGGTGACGGTTGCGGGCGAGATGGCAAGCTGGCGCGCCAGATCAACGCGGGCGATGGCACCTGCGGCGCGCACCGCCTCAAACACTTGGCGTTTATAGGGTTTTGCGCCGGTGTCCGCGCTTGGGAACAGGGGGCCGCAGCCCGCCTCGGGTGGGGCTGGGTGAGTGGATCAACGGCGGTTTCCGTCGGGATGTCTGTTGTCACGTCAGGGATCATAAAAATTCGCCAATCTAATTTAATAGACGATTTACGCACCTTTTCGCCTAAGGTTTGAGCGATTAATGCATGGTTTATTTTGAATATCCATCAGAAAGTGAATGTTGGGCGTTATTATTATTTTGACACTCAAATTAAATATGCCATGATTTCTCCATCCCGACTGCGAGTCGGGACCCGTCGGCACTTATCTGTAGGAGGAGTGAGACCGACGTGGTTATTTGGGAGGATATTCATGCGTAAATCCATGTTGATGGCGGCCACCATTGTGGCTGCCGGCTTTACAACTTCGGCGTTCGCCGCCGATCTCACCGTCGGTGTGAGCTGGTCCAATTTCCAGGAAGAGCGCTGGAAAACCGACGAAGGCGCGATGAAAGCGGCGCTTGAGGCGGCTGGGGCCACCTATGTCTCCGCCGATGCGCAATCATCGTCGGCCAAACAGCTCTCCGATATTGAAAGCCTGATCGCACAGGGTGTGGATGCGCTCATCGTGTTGGCGCAAGACACCCAGGCAATCATTCCGGCCGTTGAAATGGCGGCTGACGAAGGCATTCCGGTCATCGCCTATGACCGCCTGATCGAAGATTCACGCGCCTATTACCTGACCTTTGACAACATTGAAGTCGGTCGTCTTCAGGCCAAAGCCGTGTTCGATGTTCAGCCGACCGGCAATTATGTCATGATCAAAGGCTCGCCGACCGATCCGAACGCCGATTTCCTGCGCGGCGGTCAGCAAGAGGTGCTTCAGGCGGCGATTGATTCCGGCGCGATCACCATTGTGGGCGAGGCCTACACCGATGCGTGGCTCCCGGCCAACGCACAGCGCAACATGGAATCCATCCTCACCGCCACCGACAACAAAGTGGACGCGGTTGTGGCCTCCAACGATGGCACCGCAGGCGGTGTTGTGGCCGCTTTGGCGGCTCAAGGCATGGCGGGTATCCCGGTCTCCGGTCAGGATGGCGATCACGCCGCTTTGAACCGTGTGGCTTTGGGCACCCAGACCGTGTCCGTGTGGAAAGACGCCCGTGAACTTGGCAAAAACGCCGCCGAGATCGCGGTCGAATTGGCGGGCGGCATGATGGCGGCCGATGTCGATGGCACCGTTGCTTTCACCACTCCGGGTGGCAATGACATGAATGCCAAATTCCTGGCTCCGATCCCGATCACCAAAGACAATCTGTCGGTGGTTGTGGACGCCGGTTGGATCACCAAAGACGCGCTGTGCCAGGGTGTTGAAAACGGCCCGGCCCCCTGTAACTGATCGGTTTCAGGACCGAAATCCTCCCGGTTCGCCGGGTATTTAGGACTGTTCCCGCCGGGTTCGGCGGGGGCGGTCCGCCTCATCACATCTGCTGTCGCGTTATCCGACACGCGCAGGCAGAGCAGAGATCAAGACATAAAGATCGGGACATGAGGCACACGAGGCGCAGACCTCGTTCAGACCTAGGGGAAGGCGACAATGGGGAAGGCGACAATGGCGGACCAATCACAGACAGCGGCGACACAGGCAGACACACAGGCGGGCCCACAGAGTTCCAGCAACAAAGGGTTTTTCTCCCTGTTGGAGATCGACATGCGGCTCTTGGGCATGGTGGGGGCGTTTATCCTCATCGCGCTGGCGTTCAATATGTTCACCGATGGGCGGTTTGTCACACCGCGCAATATCTTTAACCTGACCGTGCAAACCGTTTCGGTTGCGATCATGGCGACGGGCATGGTCTTTGTCATCGTCACCCGCCACATCGACCTCTCAGTCGGGGCTTTGTTGGCGATTTCCTCGGCCATTGGCGCGATGATGCAGGCGCGTTGGTTGCCACAGATTGTGGGTCTTGATTACGGCAATCCGCTGATCGCGCCGATCGCGATTGTGACCTGTCTGGCGGTCGGCACCCTCATCGGCGCGTTCAATGGCTGGCTGGTTGGCTATCAAAAAATCCCGGCCTTTATCGTCACCTTGGGCGGTCTGTTGATTTGGCGCTATGTCGGCTGGTACGTCACCGATGGTCAAACCATTGCGCCGCTCGATCAGACCTTTACCGTCTTGGGCGGGGCCGAGGGCACATTGGGCGTCACCCTGTCCTGGGCGGTCGGTATTTTGGCCTCAGCATTCACCATCTATGCCCTTTGGAACGCGCGCAACGCTCGGAAAAACCACGGTTTTCCGATCAAGCCGCTCTGGGCCGAAGTCACCATTGGCGGTGTCGCCGTGGTGGCGATCCTTGGCTATATCGCCACGCTCAACGCCTATGATATCCCGGTGGGCAAACTCAAACGCCTGTTTGAAGCGCGCGGCGAGATCATGCCAGCGGGCTATTCCGAGGCTTACGGCCTGCCGATTTCGGTGATCATTTTGATCGTCGTCGCCATTGCCATGACCCTTGTGGCCAAGAAAACCCGCCTTGGTAAATACATCTTTGCGACGGGGGGCAACCCGGATGCGGCAGAGCTTTCGGGCATCAACACCAAACTTTTGACGGTTAAGATCTTTGCGTTGATGGGCTTTCTCTGCGGTCTCTCTGCGGTGATCGCTTCGGCCCGTTTGCAAAGCCACGCCAATGACATTGGCACGCTTGATGAGCTGCGCGTGATTGCGGCGGCGGTGATCGGTGGCACGGCCTTGTCCGGCGGGATCGGCACCATTCACGGGGCCATTCTGGGCGCTTTGATCATGCAATCCTTGCAATCGGGCATGGCCATGGTCGGTGTCGATGCGCCGTTGCAAAACATCGTGGTTGGTTCGGTTCTGGTCTTTGCTGTCTGGATCGACATCCAGTATCGCAAACGTCTTGGTATGAAAATTTAAGGGGGAATAAGCATGGAAAACAGTGCAAACACAACCATGGGCAAGAACCCCAACACCGGCACGCCGCTGGTCGAACTCAAAGACATTTCGATCTCTTTTGGCGGGATCAAGGCGGTGGATCATGTCTCGATTGATCTGCACGCCGGCGAGGTCGTGGGCCTGTTGGGCCACAATGGCGCGGGCAAATCGACGCTGATCAAATGCCTGTCTGGCGCCTATCAAAAGGACGCGGGCGAGGTCTATATCAATGGTGAGAAGGCGGAGATCCGCAACACCCGCGATGCGCGCAAATACAATGTCGAAACCATCTATCAAACGCTGGCTTTGGCCGACAATTTGGACGCCGCCTCCAACCTGTTTTTGGGGCGCGAATTGGTCACACCGTTTGGCTTTGTCGATGAACCGGCGATGGAGGCGGAGACGCGCAAGATCATGGGGCGGTTGAACCCGAATTTCCAGAAATTCAAAGAGCCGGTGAGCGCGCTCTCAGGTGGTCAACGCCAATCGGTTGCCATTGCACGCGCGGTCTATTTCAACGCCAAAATTCTGATCATGGACGAACCCACAGCCGCGCTTGGTCCACATGAAACCCAGATGGTGGCCGAACTGATCGAAGAACTCAAAGCGCAGGGTTTGGGGATTTTCCTCATTGAACATGACATTCACAACGTCATGCGGCTCTGTGACCGCGCTATGGTGATGAAAAACGGCCAAAGCGTTGGCACGGTCAACGTTGACGAGGTCACGGATGAGGACATTCTGGGCATGATCATCATGGGGAAAAAGCCGCCGCAGGCATATTGATCTGGCCATTCCCTTTTTCTCATGGCGGGCGCTGATCCATCGCGCCCGCCGCACAACCAAACGGATATCTCATGTATATCGGACTTGATCTCGGGACCTCTGGTCTCAAAGCCATCCTGATCACGGAGGCGCAACATGTCGTCGCCGAAGCCAATGTGGCCCTGACCAATGAGCGCCCGCAGGATGGCTGGTCGGAACAGGACCCGGCCACATGGCTTGCCGCCAGTGATCGGGTGATGGCCGACCTTGGCACCAAGGCCGATCTCTCAGCGGTCAAAGGCATCGGTCTTTCGGGGCATATGCATGGTGCGACCCTATTGGACGGTGCGGATCAGGTGCTGCGTCCTTGCATCCTGTGGAATGACACCCGCTCCCATGTCGAGGCGGCGGAGATGGACGCCGATCCACGCTTTCGCGCCGTCACCGGCAATATCGTGTTTCCGGGCTTCACCGCGCCGAAACTTGCCTGGGTCAAACGCCATGAGCCAGAGATTTTCGCGCAGCTCAAAAAGGTGCTTTTGCCGAAAGACTACCTGCGGCTCTATCTGACCGGGGAGCATGTGGGCGACATGTCCGACAGCGCCGGGACCGCATGGTTTGACACCGGCGCGCGCGATTGGTCAGATGATTTGCTGGCCGCGACCGACATGGATCGCTCTTTCATGCCGCGCTTGGTCGAGGGCTCTGAGGTTTCAGGCACATTGCGCGCTGATCTCTGCGCCAAATGGGGCGTCTCGCCCACCTGTGTGATCGCGGGGGGCGGCGGTGACAATGCCGCCTCTGCCATCGGGGTGGGCGTTGTGAAAGCCGGGCAGGCCTTTGTGTCTTTGGGAACCTCCGGCGTGCTCTTTGCCGCCAACGACGGCTATCAACCGGACGCAGCCACCGCTGTTCATACCTTCTGCCACGCGCTGCCAAACATCTGGCACCAGATGGGCGTGATCTTGGCGGCGACCGATGCGCTCAATTGGTATGGGCGATTTGTTGGCCAAGACGCGGCGACGCTGACCCGTGCGCTTGGTGGGCTTGAAGCCCCCGGCAAGACCCGGTTTTTGCCTTATCTGGGCGGCGAGCGCACACCGTTGAACGACTCTGCCATTCGCGGCGGTTTTATTGGCCTTGAACATGCGACGGACACGCATGCGGGCACCCGCGCGGTGCTTGAGGGCGTGACCTTCGCGATCAAAGATTGCGCCGAGGCACTGGCCGCGACCGGCACCAAAATTGACCGGCTTTTGGCGGTCGGAGGTGGCTCGAAATCCCACTACTGGGTCGAGGCCATCGCCACCGCGTTGAATGTCGCCGTGGACCTGCCCGTGGCGGGGGATTTTGGCGGCGCTTACGGTGCGGCGCGCCTTGGCCAAATGGCTGCAACTGGGGGCGGGGCCGAGCTGGCCGCAACGCCCGCCATTGAGACAACGATTGAACCTAACCAAAGCCTGAGTGCTGCGTTTGAAGACGGGTTCGCCCGGTTCAAAGCGGCACAGGTTGCCATTAAGGGGCTGACATGACTGAGTTTTTCAAAGGCATTCCACAGATCCATTACGAAGGCCCGGCCTCGCATAATGAGTTCGCCTATAAATATTACAACCCGGATGAGGTTGTGATGGGCAAGCGGATGGAAGATCATCTGCGCTTTGGCGTCGCCTATTGGCACAGCTTTGCCTATGAGGGCGGCGACCCGTTTGGCGGGCGCACCTTTGATCGTCCGTGGTTTGGCGAGGGCATGGACAAGGCAAAACTCAAGGCCGATGTGGCCTTTGAGATGTTCGACATTCTGCAAGCGCCGTTTTTCTGTTTCCACGACCTTGATGTCCGTCCCGAAGGTGCGACTTTTGCCGAAAGCAAACGCAATCTTGAGGAAATCATCGACTATTTCGCCGAGAAAATGGAGACGTCGAAAACCAAGCTGTTGTGGGGCACGGCCAATCTGTTCACCCACCGCCGGTTCATGGCCGGATCGGCGACCAACCCGGACCCGGACGTGTTTGCCTACTCCGCCGCGACAATCAAATCCTGTATGGATGCGACGATCAAACTGGGCGGGGCCAATTACGTCCTTTGGGGCGGGCGCGAAGGCTATGAGACGCTGCTCAACACCGATCTGACACGCGAGGCCAACCAGGCCGCGCGGATGTTGGAAATGGTGGTCAATTACAAACATAAAATGGGCTGGGACGGGGCGATCCTGATCGAACCGAAGCCGCAAGAACCGTCGAAACACCAATATGATTTCGATGTCGCCACCGTTTACGGATTTCTCAAACGCTATGGGTTGGAGAATGAGGTCAAAGTGAACATCGAACAGGGCCACGCCATCCTTGCGGGCCATTCCTTTGATCACGAATTGGCGCTGGCGGGCTCTTTGGGCATCCTCGGGTCCATTGACATGAACCGCAACGATTACCAATCCGGCTGGGACACCGACCAATTCCCGAACAATGTGCCCGAAGTGGCTCTGGCCTATTACGAGGTCTTGCGCGCGGGTGGGTTCACCACGGGGGGCACCAATTTCGATGCCCGTATTCGACGTCAATCGCTCGACCCGGAAGATTTGATTTTAGGTCATGTCGGCGCGATGGACATCTGCGCGCGCGGGTTCAAAGCCGCAGCAAGGATGTTGGAAGACGGTAAATTGGAAGCGGCACGTCAGGCGCGCTATGCCGATTGGGATACGGCCGCGAACCAAGCCATGCTGAAAGACGGCGATCTGGAGACAATCCAAGCCCGCGTTCTGGCCGATGGCGTCAACCCGGAACCGCGGTCCGGACGTCAGGAACGGTTGGAGAACCTGGCGAACTCATACCTGTAAGGGTTTGATTTGTAATGTGGAAAGGGCGGGGTGTTCCCGCCCTTTTTATTGCTGATTTGAGTATTTGGGCTGCTATGAAGGGGTTAGGCTTTCGATAATGTGCGATGGATCGCGTCGGTCCAACCGTCATATTTTTGCTTGCGCAGCGCCGCGTCCATCTGTGGGCTAAAGGTCGCGTCGGCGCGCCAGACCTTGGCAAATTCATCCGGTTCTGGGCACAGATCGACCGCAAGCCCGGCCAGATAGGCGGCACCCAAAGCGGTGGTTTCCAAATTGGCCGGACGGTCCACCGGCGCGCCCAAGATGTCGGCCAGGAATTGCATCGCAAAGGGGTTGGCCGACAGGCCGCCATCGACACGCAGGGTGGTGTCCTCTGGCGTGGCACTCCAATCGGCATGCATCGCTTCGATCAGATCGCGGGTCTGATAACCGACGCTTTCCAAGGCGGCGCGGGCAAACTCCGCAGGCCCGGTGTTGCGCGTCAGGCCAAAGATCGCGCCGCGCGCCTCGGCATCCCACCACGGTGCTCCGAGGCCGGTGAAGGCGGGGACGAGGTAGAGGTTTTGTTCGGGATCGGCCTGTTGTGCCAACTCGAGCGTGTCTTTGGCGTCGGTGATGATGCCAAGCCCATCGCGCAGCCATTGCACCACGCCCCCGCGACAAAGATAGACCCTTCGAGTGCATAGGTGGGGGTGCCGTTCAATTGATAGGCGATGGTGGTGAGCATCCGGTTTTGCGATGTGACTGGGGTGCTGCCGGTGTTCAACAGGGCAAAACAGCCGGTTCCATAGGTGGATTTCATCATGCCGGGGCGAAAACACGCCTGACCGACCGTGGCCGCCTGTTGATCGCCCGCAACGCCGCGAATGGGGATCGGCGCGCCGAACAGGGTGGTTTCGCCAAAGTCAGCGGAGCTGTCGCGCACCTCGGGCAGCATCTCTATCGGGATGCCAAGGCGGTCGCAAATCGTCGCGTCCCATGTGCCTTCATGGATGTTATAGAGCATGGTGCGACAGGCGTTGGTGGCGTCTGTGGCATGGACCCGGCCCCCCGGATTGCCCTCTGTCAGGTTCCAGATCAGCCATGTGTCCACCGTGCCAAATTTGAGCCGACCCGCGCGCGCCATCTCGCGCGCACCTTCGGTTTGATCGAGGATAAAGGCCAGTTTGGTGGCGGAGAAATACGGGTCTAACAAAAGCCCGGTGCGCTTTGTCACCTCCGCCTCAAAGCCATCGGCGCGCAGTTTGGCGCAGGTCGCGGAGGTGCGCCGATCTTGCCAGACGATGGCGGGGGCGATGGGGTTTCCGGTCTCGGCGTCCCAGACCACGGTGGTTTCGCGTTGATTGGTCAGACCCAAGGCGGCCGGGTATGCGCCAGAGTCCGTGACAGTGTCCGCGAATACATTGCGGATCACTCGCACAGAGGTCTGCCACAAATCCATCGCGTCATGTTCGACCCAGCCCGGATGCGGGTAATATTGGGTGAATTCCTCTTGGGCGCTGGAAATGGGCCGCAGCTCCGCGTCAAACAGAATGGCGCGGGTCGAGGTCGTGCCTTGGTCCAGGCTTAAAATCGTGTTGCTCATGTCGTCTCCCTTGACCCAAACGATAGGGCGCGGATCAGGTTTCGACAAGCAGGGGATCGATAGGAAGGGGCGGCCCCATCGTCATATAATTGCCGATCTTCGCCAAAGCCGCCGCCGAGGATGAGGTCATAGCTGCTTTGGTGCGATCGGGGGGCGGAAGGGAGTTGGTATCGCCCTCTTTGCTAAATGAAAAGCGCAGAGCATGTATGCGCGCCCTTGTCATTTGGCCGCCAATCAGGGAGTTTTACCGAAAGACCCAAGCCGCAGCAAGAACCCAAACCAAGAGGTCGCGTCGATGAAATTTTTCCCCATGTTCCTTCGGGTGGCTGAACGAGATGTTGTGATCGTCGGCGGCGGGGAAACGGCGGCGCAAAAAGCGCGGCTGATGTTGAAAACCGAGGCGCGGTTGATTTTTGTCGCCCCCGAACTGGACCTCGAACTGGCCGCTTTGGTCGACGAGGGCCGCGCGCGCCATCACAGCGGAACGATCTCGCCGGAGTTGTTTCGCGGTGCGGCGCTGACGTTCATCGGCACCGGCTGTCCGGGGACAGATGCCGCGTTGCATGCCTTGGCGCGTGAGGCAGGGGCCTTGGTCAATGTGGTCGATCAACCCGCACTCTGCGAGGCGACGACGCCGTCGATTGTGGATCGCGATCCCTTGGTGGTGGCGATTGGCACCGAAGGGGCGGCACCGATCCTGGCACGTCAGATCAAAACCCGGTTGGAAAGCATTTTGGAGCCGCGTTTGGGCGATCTGGTGGGCTTGGGCGGGCGGCTCAGGGGCGCTGTGGCGGCGCGTGTGCCACGCGAAAACCGCCGTGCTTTTTGGCGCTGGGTCTATGATGACGCGCCGCGTCGCCTACATGCACGAGGCGCCGAACGCGAGGCGGCAGAACTGATCAAACAGGCGATTGAGGCCGGGGGCGCGCCGAAAGAGGCGGGCACCAAGGGGGCCGTGACGCTGTTGCCCGTCAGCAGCCTTGAACCGGATCTGATGACCCTGCGCGCGGTGCAGCGGTTGCAGGAGGCCGATTTGGTGCTCTGTTCGGATGCGAGTTTTGTGCCGATCCTGGAATTGGCGCGCCGCGATGCCGCGCGTATCGTGGTCGGGCGCGATCATGGCACCGAAGATTGGCTTGTATCCGATCAACGCAAGGTGATTTTGGATGAATTCGCGACGGGCGCGCGGGTCGTCTGGCTCGTGGCGCGCCGCGATGCGGAGCGGGCCGCGCTTGGCCTGCCGGAGGATATTGAACGGGTGCCCGCTGTTCGGGTTTAGGTGGGTTTAGGAGATAAGCATGAGTGATCTGGAACATCGTATTGCCGTGGCGCGGGGCGAGGTCCCGGCGGATATTGTCCTCAAGGGCGGGATGATTTTTGATCTGATGACCGGCGCATTGATCACAGGCGATGTGGCCATCGTTGGCGACCGGATCGCGGGCGTTTATGAGAGCTACGAGGGTGCACGCGAGATTGATGTCAGCGGCCAGATTATTGTTCCGGGCTTTATCGACACGCATTTGCACATCGAAAGCTCTCTGGTCACGCCGTTTGAATTTGACCGCTGTGTCGCGCCGCGTGGGGTGACGACGGCGATTTGTGATCCGCATGAGATTGCCAATGTCATCGGTCTGGACGGCATTCGGTATTTTCAAGCGGCCTCTGAGCACACGGTGATGGACATCCGGGTGCAGCTCAGTTCGTGCGTGCCCTCGACCCATATGGAAACCGCAGGAGCCGAGCTTTTGGCCGAGGATTTGGCCAAGGTCATGGGGCATAGGTCCGCCATCGGGCTGGCCGAGTTCATGAATTATCCTGGCGTCATTTACCGCGACCCGGAGGCGATGAAAAAGCTGTATCTGTTTGAAGATGCACATATTGATGGCCATTGCCCGCAACTCTCGGGCCGTGATCTCAACGCCTATATTGCGGCGGGCATTCGCACCGAACATGAGGCAACCACGGCGGATGAGGCGCGTGAAAAACTGCGCAAGGGCATGCGGGTTTTGATCCGCGAGGGGTCGGTGTCGAAAGATTTGCACGCGTTGCAGCCGCTTTTGTCCGATCTGACCGCGCCTTACATGTGCCTGTGCACCGATGATCGCAACCCGTTGGACATCGGCGAACACGGCCATTTGGACTACATGATCCGCACCTTGATTGCGCTTGGCTGTTCGCCTTTGGCGGTCTACCGCGCGGCCTCTCTGTCCGCCGCCGAGGCCTTTGGCTTCAAGGATCGTGGCATGATCGCGCCGGGCAAACGCGCCGATCTTGTGGTGATCGACAGTCTAGAGGGCTGTCATGCCTCACGCGTGTTTGCCGGTGGGGTTGAGGTCACGGAGGCCGCCTTTGCCGCGCGCGGGTCGGTCGATCCGATCGGGCGGCACTCGGTCAAAGCGCGCAAAGTGACGGCGGAGGATTTTCGTACCACCGGCAACCGCGAGCAGACCGATGTGATCGGCATCCTCGAAGGTAAAATCATCACCGAACATCTGCATGAGACCATCCCCATCATTGATGGCGACAAGCGCCCCGATCCGACCCGCGATCTGACCCGGATCACGGTGATCGAGCGCCATGGTAAAAATGGCAATATCGCCTCGGGTTTTGTCAAAGGCTTTGGTGTCAAGGCAGGGGCGATTGCCTCGACCGTTTGCCATGATCACCACAATATCGTGGCTGTGGGTGTCGATTACGACGATATGGCCTTGGCTGCGAACCGCTTGTCGGAGATCGAAGGCGGCTTTGTTGTGGTCCGCGATGGCGTGATCTTGGCGGAATTGGCACTGCCCGTGGCGGGGTTGATGAGCCTTTTGTCGTTCGAAGAGGTGCGCGATCATTTGGTCGATCTGCGGGCGGCGGCGGCGTCCTTGGGGGTCACATTGGAAGAGCCGTTTTTGCAATTGGCGTTTTTGGCGCTTCCGGTCATTCCGGCGCTCAAAATCACCGACCGCGGCATGGTCGATGTGATCAAATTCGAAATCATCGTCTGATTTTTGTGCATTTTTTGATCTGCGCAGCCTTGGGAGTGGGCGGGGGGCGTGTGTGTTGCGCAAAGTGAACCGATCAGTTCATTTTTAGAGATTCTACAATTGACAAAACTGTCAACTCGGCACATTTGAGAGAGAGCAATGGGCGCAACGCGTCCTACTTTTTCAAATCAGGAGGTTCCTTATGACCCGTTCGATTTTGGCTGTTTTTGCACTGACGCTGACACTGGCCGCCTGTGACGCCGTGGATACATATCCCGTGTCGCAATGCACGACCGCCGATCATTATCCGGTCGCCTGTCAGCCGATTTCTTCGACCGATCACCCCGGTGATTTGGCCATCACCGCCGCCCCGGATATGATGGGTGCATAAACGGGCGCTAGGCCACAGTTTCCCCGGCTTGGTTGCGCAATATCGCGCGGCCAAGGCGGATTGAGCCATCGCGAATGTCGCTTTCAAGCGCCGAACACAGCGCCGTCACATCGCGCGCCTCCATGGCCGCCAACATTTCTTTGTGGCGGTCGATCATGGCGCTGACTTTGATGGTTTTGATCACTTGGCGCTGAAAGGGGCCGAGCTGTAACCACAGGCTTTCGATCATCGGCATCACCGCTTGATGCGGGTTGAGCCCGTAGAGGTCTTTGTGAAAGGCCTGATTGATCCGGGTCAGCGCGTCCAGATCGCCCGCGGCCAATGCCACATCCATCTGATCGTCAAGTGCGCGCATTTTTTCGATGATGACGGTAGAGATATAGGGAAACGCCCGCTCTGCGGCGTGGGTTTCCAAACTGATGCGCAGATGCACCAGCTCCTCAAATCGCCCAAGACTCATGTCGGGGACTTTGAGGCGGCGGTTGCCCAACACCTGAATGGCATTTTCCGAACTCAACCGGCGCACCGCCTCGCGGATCGGGGTGGGGCTGAGGTTCAATTCCTGCGCCAGTCCGCGAATGGTCAGCGCGGTTCCGGGCGCAAAAGCCCCGACAATGATGGCATTGCGCAAGCGGCTATAGGCATATTCCTGCGTGGTGGTGCCATGATCCCCCGTAAATTCAGGAATAGCTGATGCCGCCATGGGTGTCGGACCTTGCTGTTGTCTCAATATCGCGAGAATGGCGCGTGTTTGAGGTTGACACAAGCCTAAAAGAGATCACAAAGTAATAAATGGTATCACATTTAGGGGCGCGATATGACATCGGCACAGACAGGATCGGTAACAGCTTCGGAACAGGCAGAGCTTTGGCGCTCTGAGAACCCGGAAATCGAGACGATATTCGCCTGTATTTGCGATCTCAACGGTGTGATGCGCGGCAAACGTGTGCCGGTCGATCAGCTTGATAAAATCTTGGAGGGCGGGCTGCGGATGCCGCTCTCGTTGCTCAGTATGGACATTTGGGGCGAAGATATTGAGGGCAACGAATTGGTCTTTGATACCGGCGATGCCGATGGGTTGTGCGATTTCACCGGCCGCGATTTAAGCCCGGTCGATTGGATCAGTCGCCCGGCGGCCTTTGCCCAGCTTTGGATGCGGCAAGAAGACGGTTCGGTGTTTCCGGGCGACCCGCGCCGCGCCCTCGACACGATCACGGCCCGGTTCAAGGCGCTGGGTCTGACGCCGGTTGTGGCGACCGAATTGGAATTCTATGTCGTTGACCCCTCCGAGGCTGCACCGCAACCGCCGTGCTCGCCGGTCACTGGCAAGCGCCTTGATTCTGATGGCGCGCTCTCACTCGATGAGTTGGAGCATTTCGACGCGTTTCTTAATGAAATCTACGATGGCTGCCGTGCCCAAGGCATCCCGGCGGATGCGGCCATCTCGGAAAACGGGGCAGGGCAGTTTGAGATCAATTTCATGCATGTCGCTGACCCGCTAAAGGCGGCGGATGATGCGGTTTTGTTCAAACGTCTGGTGCATGGCATCGCCCGCAAACATGGGTTTGCCGCGACCTTTATGGCCAAACCGTATGGCGACCGCTCCGGCTCGGGCATGCATGTCCATTTCTCGCTGGTCGATGAAGAGGGCAACAACGTTTTTGACGATGGCGGCAATGAGGGCACCGAAGTGATGCGCCAAGCGGTTGCGGGTCTTTTGGAAACGATGCAGGAAAACGCCTTGGTGTTCGCGCCGCATGAAAATTCGTTCCGTCGGCTTTTACCCGGTGCCCATGCGCCCTCGACCGTGTCGTGGGGCTATGAAAACCGCACCGCCTCGATCCGCATCCCCGGCGGCGGCCATAAGGCACGGCGGATCGAACATCGGGTCGCGGGGGCGGATGCCAACCCCTATCTGGTGCTCTGTTCGATCTTGGGCGGCGCGCTTTTGGGGATTGAAAACAAATGGGTGCCAAGCGCGCCCATCGTTGGAGATGCCTATTCGCAGGACCTGCTTCACTTGCCCTATGACTGGGCCTCGGCGATCGAAGCCTTTAGTCGCGGACGCCATGTCGAAGACATCTATTCCAAGCGCCTCAAGCGCATGTTCGTGCAGTGCAAACAACAAGAGCTGCGCCGTTTTGCCCGCCATGTCACTGATTTCGAATACCATTCTTACCTGGAGGCCGTGTGATGGCTCATCCCTACGCGGGCACCGGCGCGCATACGACAAGCTACTATGCCGCCTCAGCCAACCCTGTGCCGGACCGTCCGGCCCTGACGGGCGATCATGAGATTGACGTCTGTGTTGTGGGCGCGGGCTATTCCGGCCTCTCGACCGCGCTGCATTTGATTGAAAAAGGCTATAAGGTTGCGATCCTTGAAGGTGCGCGCGTCGGCTGGGGCGCGTCCGGGCGCAACGGCGGTCAGATCGTCAACGGTCTGAACGCCAGCCTTCAGACCATCGGCAAGCGCTACGGTGGTGAGACTGCGACATTCGTGGCCGGTCTTGTGCAAGAGGGCGGTCAGATCATCCGCGAGCGGATCAAGACCTATGACATTCAATGTGACCTCAAAGAGGGCAATGTCTTTGCCGCTTTGACGTCGAAACACATGCAGGAACTCGAAGAACGCCGCGCGCTTTGGGCCGGATATGGCATCCACAATCAGGATATGCTGAGCGCAGACGAGATGCGCGCCCATGTCAAATCGGACCTCTATGTCGGGGGTATGATTGATCATTCCGGCGGCCATATGCACCCGCTCAACCTTGCGCTTGGCGAGGCGGCGGCGTTTGAATCCCTGGGCGGCGTGATCTATGAAATGTCGCCAGTGACCTCGGCGGACACAGAGGTGGCGCGGCCGGTTGTGCGCACGGCTGAGGGGTCTATGACCTGCAAAACCTTGGTGCTCTGCGGCAATGCCTATCTGGGCCATGTCGTCCCGGCGCTGACCGCGCGGGTGATGCCGGTGTCGACGCAAGTGATGGCAACGAAACCGCTGGGCGAGGCCTTGGCAGCCGAGCTGATGCCCACCGATGTCTGCGTTGAGGACGTGCGCTATATCCTTGATTATTATCGTATGTCTGCCGACAAGCGGTTGCTGTTTGGTGGTGGCACGGTCTATGGCGGGGCCGATCCGAAGGACATCAAAGCCAAGCTCAAAGGCAATCTTGATAAGGTCTTTCCGCAGCTCAAAAACGTCGAGATCGACTATGCGTGGAGCGGCAATTTCGCGCTGTCTTTCTCGCGGGTGCCACAGATGGGCCGCCTTGGCGCCAACACCTATTTCGCCCATGGCTATAGCGGTCACGGCGTCACCGGATCGCACACCTTTGGCCGCATCCTGTCCGAGGCAATCCATGGCGATCTGACCCGGTTTGACGTGTTTGCCGCCTTGCCTTGGATTCCGTTCCCCGGCGGGCGCGCGTTGCGGGTGCCGTATTCGGTGATCGGATCGTGGTGGTACGCGCTGCGCGACAAACTGGGTGTCTAAAACACTGGGTGTCTAAAACATGGTACGCCGCGCTCCAGAGGGGGCGCGGCGCAGGCTTATCTGACCCCTATACAGACCGAAACTTCTTAATCCGAGCAAGTAAATTTCACGGCCCCACGCGGCTCTGACGCGCTTTGCGACTGCGCAGGTGTCTTATAGGATTGACATTCGGCCTCTCACTACGGATGAGCAGGGTCGGCCAGATTTCAGATCCTACATGAGATCAGGGACTGCGTAGGTGTCCGGCCCCAACTCTACGCGATCATTCATCGCGGGCCATCTGCGATGACGAAGATGGAGGCAAGGGGGCGCGTCGTTCCCAACGAGGTGAGGTTGCCCAGACAGAGACGGACGGAACCCGATAATCTCCTTCGACAGGGTGGCGGAGGGCAGATCGGCGAACGGATCGTTCGTGATGGCTCTGAGGGCCTGTGCCTTCGTGCGTCTGGTCTTCTTTACAGCCTCTGCGGTGGCGCGTTCGATCACTTTGAACCACGGAGGGTCGCATACGTTCAGCCCTTTAGCGCGTCAGGTCTGGCAAGCTCTTTTTTTCCCCAAGCGGTTGCGGCGGGCGTCTGTCAAAAGTCTTCGTGTCGTGATAGACGGTTCCCTCGCGCATCACTCGCAGACGTGCCCTATAGCCGTGACGTCCATCCCTGCGTTTGCGAGTCGTGATCGAACCGATAATGGCCTTTTTATTTGGCCCGAAATGAGCGGAAATGAGGCGGACGAAAGGTGCTTATAAGTGGTTGTTAAAAATATGAAACAAGACATATCAACGGCCTCTCGCCTGTCCGTTGCGCCGATGATGGATTGGACCGACCGCCATTGCCGGTACCTGCATCGGTTGATGTCGCATCATGCGCTTTTGTACACCGAAATGGTGACCGCCCCGGCTTTGGTGCGCGGTGGGGCTGTGCATTTATTGACCTTCAACCCGGAGGAACATCCGGTCGCGGTACAGCTTGGCGGCTCTGATCCGGTTGAGTTGCAAGAGGCCACGAAGATTTGCGTCGATCACGGCTATGATGAGATCAATCTCAACGTTGGCTGCCCGTCTGATCGAGTGCAATCGGGGGCGTTTGGCGCGGTGTTGATGAAGTCGCCGGAGCTTGTGGCGGACTGCGTCACGTTGATGCAAAAGGCGGCGGGTGCGGTGCCTGTGACGGTGAAATGCCGCATCGGGGTGGATGATCAAGAACCGACCGAGGTTTTGCCCGCCTTCGTTGAGACCATGCGCGCCGCAGGTATCACCCGGATGCAAATTCATGCCCGCAAGGCCTGGCTTGACGGGCTCAGCCCCAAACAAAACCGCGATATTCCGCCTTTGGATTACCCGCTGGTCCATGCGATGAAAGAGGTCTTCCCCGATCTGCATCTGTCGATCAATGGTGGTATTCAAAGTCTTGAAATGGTGGAAGAAGAACTGACCTATATGGATGGCGTCATGGTCGGGCGCGCCGCCTATCATCAGCCCTATGACATTTTAGGCGCGGCAGATGCGCGGATTTTTGGCGACACCCGCGTGGCACTGACCCGGCATGAGGTCGTGCTGGCGATGGAGGACTATATTGGCCGGCATATCGCGGAGGGGGGCAAGTTGGCGCAGATCACCAAACATATGTTGGGGCTGTTCGCCGGCCAACCCGGCGCGCGGCGGTGGAAACGTGTGCTCTCCGAGGGCGCACATAAAGACGGCGCGGGGTTTGAACTGGTGAAAGAGGCTTTGCCAGAGTGACGACATGAGTGACGATTTGCGCAGGAGGCATATATGATGAAAGACGTTCCCAGCCTGTTAGAGGCGACACAGGCCAACAAAGCCGCTTGGGAGGCCTCTGCGTCTCTGCATGGGACGGGCGCGGGGTGGGAGGCGCTGCTCAAAGCGGCGTCAGAACCGGGGTTCTCAACCTTTGACACCTGCTTGGCGCAGACGCTTGGCGCTCTTGATCTCTCGGGCAAACGCGCGGTGCAGATTGGATGCAACAATGGGCGCGAACTGTTGTCTTTGGCGAGCTTTGGCGCAGTACCTGCGGTGGGGATCGACCATTCCGGGGCCTTTCTCGCACAGGCGCGTATGCTGTCAGAGGCGGCAAAACGCACGCCTGAGTGGATCGAGGCAAATGTATACGAGTTGCCGTCCGACATGCGCAGGTTCGATTTTGCGCTGATCACCATCGGTGTGCTCAACTGGATGCCCGATCTGGCGCGGTTTTTCGAGATTGTCGCGGGGCTGATGGCGCCCGGCGCCCGGCTGGTGATCTATGAGACCCATCCGGTGATGGAAATGTTCGACCCGGTGGCGGAGCAGCCGCATGAGCCAGCGTTCAGTTATTTCCAACAAGTGCCGCATAGGCAGGACGAGATGTTCAGCTATGACGGCCAGGATCACGGCACGGGGACGACCAGTTATTGGTTCCCGCACACACTGGGCGAGATTGTGACCTCCTGTATCCGGGCCGGGTTGCGGATCGAGCGGTTGACGGAACATGGACACAGCAATCGTGAGCCGGAATATGACCTCTATGAGGGACGCGCCGCGCAAATCCCGATGAGCTATACATTGGTTGCGCGGCGCGAAGGTTAGGGCGGATTATTCCGCCGCCTCTTGCCCGCCACGCTTCGGTTTTTTCTCGTTTTTCCCCTTTTTGAGCGTCCCGGTTTCGGGGTGCTCGGGTTCAAATTCCACCACGCTTTCGGGCGTGGCGGTGGGTTGGGTCACCGGGCGCTCGGGGGTTTTGCCCATCTGGGCCTCGCGTGGCGCGGGACCGGACGCGAGGGCCGGGGCAGAGGCGCGGTGGGCGTCAAAGTCTTCGGGGGCACCCCAAGCGGCCTCGCCGGTGGGCCAGACGAATTCCGGGTTTTTGGCGCGTTTGGCTTCGGCGCGCAGACGGAAATCTTCGGCCGTGCGCGATTGACGGCCCAACAGCGTGGCCAAACGCATGGTCAGATGATGCGCAATGTCCCAGAACCAGACCCGCAAAGCCAACATCGCGGGCGTGAAGATCAGCGTCAAAATCGTTGCGATGCCAAGACCAAAGACCACGGCGGTGGCCAGGTTGGTCCAGAAATCCGCCGTTGGCGAATTCATCGAATAGCCGCCATTGATAAAGTCCAACGAGAGGCCAAACATCATTGGCGTCAGGCCCGCCATGGTGGTGATCGTGGTCAAAAGCACGGGGCGGATGCGGTCCTCGGCGGTGCGCACGATGGCCTCGATCCGGGGCATGAACCGGGAATATTCCTGGTAGGTGTCAATGAGCACGATGTTGTTGTTCACCACGATCCCCGCGAGGGCCACGACCCCGGTGCCGGTCATGATCATGCCGAATGTCATGTCCATCACCAAAAGGCCGACCAAGACGCCCGCCGTGGACATGACCACCGCCATCAGCACCAAAACGGAATTATAGAAACTGTTGAACTGGGCCAGAAGGATGATGAACATCAGGGCCAAGGCGGCGCTGAAACCTTTGACCAAAAACGCCCCGGTTTCCTTTTGCTCCTCATCATCTCCGGTCCATTCCCATGTGACGGAATTGGCCAATGGGGCCTCGCTCTCAAGCCAGGTGGTCAGAGTTTCGATCCGTTCGGTCGGGGTGATCGCCACGCCGTCCTCGCGGGTCAGGCCGGAGTCGACCGCGGCTTTGACATCGTAATAGCGTTGCTGATCGACCCGGTCGATTTGCGCCAGCTTGGCGACGGGTTGACGGGTGATGAAATTCGACAGCGGCACAAGCCCGTCCATCGTACGCACTTTGAGCGTGTCGAGCGTGGACAGCACCCGGTCCTGTTCCGGCAGGCGCACACGAATGTCGATTTCCTCATCCGAGCTGTCGACCCGCATGGTGTCGAGCAACAGCCCGCGCGTCACCAATTGGATCATGCCACCGACGGTGGCCACATCCGCGCCATAGCGCCCGGCCTTGGCGACATCGACGTCGATTTGCCAATCAATGCCGGGCAGGGGGCGGGTGTCTTCGATATCGGTCAGCGCCGGGGTCGCCTCATATTTGGCGCGCACAAGGGCGGTGGCCGTTTCCAAATCCTCGAAACTGTCGCTCTTGAGGCGCAAATGCACCGGTTTGGCCGAAGCCGGCCCCATCGCCAGATTGAGCGTTTCGGTGTAGATGCCGGGGATTTCGGCCAGTCGGGCCTCCAACTGGGCCAAGACATAATCGCCGTCATACTCCGGCGCAACATGGGTGTCCTCAAAGAACAACCAGCCGTCCTTGGTTTCGGTCGGGCGGTCTTCCCATGGAATCAATTCGACTTGGATTTGCCCGATGGTGTCGCGCGGCGATGATCCGCCGCCGGTGTTGGCGTTGAGCCCTCCGGAGCCCGCAAAGGCAAAGGCATTGTCGACGCCCGGCTGGGTCAACACCACCTCTTCGGCTTGACGCACCAGCGCATCTTTTTCCGCCACCGAGAGGTTGCCGCGCGCCGAACATAGATGATCGCCTGTTCGGGCTCAGAAGCGGCAAAAAATTCAATGCCCTTGTTGTGTTTGCCGTAATAGCCAAAGACCGAGATCACGCCAAAAACCACCACACCAATCGCCACCAAAGGCATCACCGGGTTGCCCGCGATGGCATGGGTGAAATGGCCGAATAGGGTGCGTTTGTAGCCGGATTTGACCTTTTTCTCCGCCCGTTCGATCCGGGCTGCCGACAACATGATGCCCGTCAGCGATGAGCCGATGAGGAACAAAGCGCCGCCGACAATCTTGGGCATAATACCAGAAGCCCCCACGCCCATGAGATAGCTGGGGTTCATCAATTGCATCAGGCCCAGGAACACCAGATAGGCCGAAGGCGCGACCAAAACGGCGCGCAGCCAATAGGGCGTGGTGGCGCGCAGGCCCGCTGAGGCGCGGTCAAACAGCCGCGCGATCCGGCCTGACACACCGCCCATGACCGGCAGGTAAATCAGCGCCACAATCAGAGATGCGGAGAGCACAAAGATGATCGTCACCGGCAGCATGCCCATGAATTCGCCCGCAACGCCGGGCCAAAACAGCATCGGCAAAAATGCGCAAAGCGTGGTGGCGGTGGAGGAGACGATCGGCCAGAACATCCGTTTGGCCGCCTCGACAAAGGCCGCCATCGGGCCTTCGCCCTCGTCCATTTTGCGGTCGGCATATTCGACCACCACAATCGCGCCATCGACCAACATGCCCACGGCCAGAATGAGGCCAAACATCACGATATTGGAAATGGTGATGCCCATCAGCCCCAAGAGGATGAAACACAGGAGAAACGAGGTCGGAATGGCAAAGCCACGAGCAAAGCCGAGCGGATGCCTAAAGAGGCCAACACCACGATCATCACCAGCGCCACGGCGGTCAGAACCGAGCCTTCAAGCTGGCTCACCATCGAGGCGACCTGACGCGACTGATCGTTGGAGGTGCCGACAACCACGGCGTCTTGCAGGGCTTGCGGCCAGGTTTTGACCTCGGCGCGCACCTCCTCTTTGACCAAGGCAACCGTGTCGATGATCGGGTAGCCTTTGCGTTTGACGATCTGAAGCGCGACGGTGTTTTCGCCGTTGAACCGTGCCGTGCCCTCGCGGTCTTCAAAGGTCAGGCGGATGTCGGCCAAATCGCCCAGCGTGACGACACGGTCGCCATTGACCTTGACGGGCAGGGCCATGACATCGCGCTGATCTTTGAACGACGATGGGATTTTGACCGAAAATGTCCCTTGATCGGTTTCCACTTCGCCCGCTGCAACAAGGCGATTGTTGTTGGTGACGACCGAGATCAATTCGCCCGCCGTGACATTGTAAGATTCAAGCCGCAGCGGGTCGATGACCACCTCCAGCATCTCGTCGCGCTGTCCGGCAAGCTGCGCTTCCAAAATCGGCTCCAGGCCCTCAATCCGGTCCTGCATTCGCTTGGCATATTGGACCAAAGTACGTTCGGGCACGGGGCCGGTCAGGTTGACGATCAGGATGGGAAATTCGGAAAAGTTGATCTCGGTGATTGAATAATTGTCCGCCCCCGTGGGGAAATTCGCCTGAACCCGGCCCATGCGGTCGCGCACATCGGCGATGATTTTGGTCTTGTCCCAACCAAATTCAAACTCAAGCGCGATGCCGCCATAGCCTTCGGCGGCGGTGCCCGACAAGGTTTTGAGACCGTCCAGATCGGAGAGTTCCGTCTCCATCGGTTTGACCAAGAGCTTCTCGGCGTCTTCGGCGGAAATGCCGGGGAAAGGGACGGAGACAAAGAGCGCGGGGATCTCGATATCCGGTTCGCCCTCTTTTGGCAGGCTGACATAGGCAAATGTCCCCGCGATCAAGGTGAGCGCGATGAAGGCGAGGATCATCCGGGCGCGTTCGCCCGCCCAATCGACGAGGCCGGTCATTGGTCGCTCTCCATAGGCGTCTCCATAGGCGTCTCCATAGGCGTCTCCATGGGCGTCTCCATCTGCGTCTCTGTATCGGCTGCGGTGGGGGCCTCCTCAAAAGAGGCCGCCACCAAAACCCCGGCTTTGACAAAATCCTGACCCACCACGATGATGTCGACCTCATCGGCCAGACCTGCCACCCAAATGCCCTCGCGGGTGTCGCGCAGCACCTGAACCGGGGCAAATTCGGCGCGGCTGTCCGCACCGAGGAGCCGCAGCCCGATTTGGCCCTCATCGTCCAGAGTCAGCGCCGATTGCGGCACCAGATGTGCGGCCAGACCGGCGGCGGAGATTGCCATTTCAACGGTTTGACCATCGCGGATGGAGAAATCCGGGTTAGGGATTTCGACCTCAACCCGGAACGTGCGGGTCGAAGGATCGGCGGAGCGCGACAGGAAGGTGACGCGGCCGGTGACTTCGGGGCCAGAAATCAACCGTGCGCCCGCCAAAGCCCCGACCTCAATCGCCGCCACGTCTGCTTCCGGTGCGTAACCGACCAATTTGATCGGATCGAGTTGGATCACCGTGGCGCAGGCGGAGCCTGAGGACAAGAACGTGCCAAGCTCGGCCGTGTCGCTTTCCAAAAGCCCGGCAAACGGCGCTTTGATGGTGAGGTTTTCGATGTCGCGGGAGGCCAAGGCGACCGCCGCGCGCGCGCTTTCGATCCCGGCCTCGGCGGTCAGGATCTGAGTCTCGGAGGCATAGCCACCTTCGGCCAGTTTGCGCGCATTCGCCAACGCCACCTCGGCCTGGGTGAATTCGGCCTTGGCTTGGGCCAATGTCGCCTCGCGGGTGCCTATATCAAGCTCACAAAGCGTTTGATCGACCTGAACATAAGCGCCTTTGCGCAGCGGGGCGTTGACCACACGACCGGAGGTTTCCGCCGTCACATTGACTTCGCGCGCCGCTTCGGTTTCCCCCCGTACAACCACCACATTTGTCAAAAGCTGTGCGGTGGAGTGGCGCACCACCACGGAAACGGGACGGGCCTCACCCATGGTTTTTTGCGCGGGCGTTGCAAATTCTGATTCTGTCTGTGCGGTGGTGTCTGGCGTTTCCCCGGAAGGCGGGCTGTCTGAGGCGGCAAAATTGGTCAGCCGATCACGCTCAAAGACAAAGAAATACAGAGCAATGGTGACAAGCAAGGCGATGACGATGGAAACAATACGCATGTGGGTCTCTGTCTCGGTCTGGGGCGTCCTCTCTTCTCAGAGAGGCTGGGTTTCAGTTCGATATACGGCGTCGTGCACACAACAGTTCATTTTGCCGGATATTTTTGGCAGATATTTTGCGGCCTGTCAGGTTTTGTGGCGCGTTCACCATAGAGTTAACATCATTAACATTGCGGCCAAGATGGGGAGATCGCAGGGCAATCACAAGGTCGCGATGGAAAAAAATCGCCTGAATATAGAAATTTCGGTCTCTGCAGGTTAAAATTCGCTCAGATTGCACCTTGCTTGTGACGGCGTTGGTGACAGCGGCGTGATCACGAGGCCACGGTAAGGAGCCTAACCCAAGCCGGAATGCGGCTCAAGTCGTGAGGGGCCGACACCGTGGGCAGGGCCGTGGCCAACACCATGGGCAGGACGATTTGCCACGCTCCCCGATCCAGACCGTTGCTCAGGTCTTGGCATTCGGTTTCAGATCGGGGTATGAGGGGGCAACAGGTTGAAACATAATGACCGCACGCCGTGTTGCGAGATGGGGGCCCCTTGAGCCAAACCGACAGTTTTATCGACGAGGTGACCGAAGAGGTCCGCCGTGACAAATTCTATGCTTTTCTGCGCAAGTTTGGCTGGATCGGCATTTTGGCCGTCTGTGTTCTGGTCGGGGGCGCGGCGTGGAATGAATACGCCAAAGCCCAAGCCCGGACTCAGGCAGAGGCCATGGGCGATGCGTTGACGGCGGCGCTTGAGGGCGCGGATGCCACGGCACGGGCGCAAGCCTTGGCCGAGATTGGCGGCGAGGGCGATGTCCGGGTGATCACGGCGATGCTGCGCGCGGGCGAATTGCATGCGGCGGGCGATGCCAAAGGGGCGATTGCCGCTTTGGCGCCATTTACCGCGGATGCCATGTTGGACCCGGTGTATCGCGATTTGGCCGTGCTCAAAACCGCCATGATCGGTGCGGGCGACATCCCGGCTGAAGAGCGGGTGAGCCAGCTTGCGGGCATTGCCGCCCCCGGCGCGCCGTACAGGCTTTTGGCCGAAGAACAAATTGCCGCCGCTCAGGTTGAAATGGGTCAGGTCGAGGCGGCGATTGATGGCTATCGGGCGATCTCGCAAGATGGTGAGGCAAGTAATGCCTTGCGTCGGCGTGCGCTGCAGATGATTGTGGCGCTTGGAGCCGACCCGGCGGTTGAGTGAGCGCCGGGTGAGTGCATATGGTGCCTCTCGGGGCGTGGGTTTAAGTCGAGTTGAGACAAATGGGAGTGCGGGCATGATCGGTCAGGCAGGGAAAGCGGGGCTTTTTTGCGCCGTGCTGGCGCTCACGGCATGTGGGGCTGGACGCGAAGAGATCCTGTCAGGGCAGCGCCTTGATCCGCGCGAAGGCTTGGTCTTTGGTCCGGCGCAGACCGAGACGGCCAACCGGGTTGAAAATATCGCCCTTGGTCAACAGGTCAGCCGCGCCGCATGGACCACAACCGGGGCCGGGCGGTTGCATGCCTCTGGTCACAATGCCTTTACCTCAGGCACGCCAACTGTGGCTTGGACCGCGCCGATTGGCCAAGGCAACTCGCGCAAACTGCGCCTCTCTGTTGATCCTGTCGCCGCGAACGGTTTGGTCGTGGCGATGGATGCGGCGGCGCACTTGACCGCCGTGTCTGCCGCCTCTGGTGCGCCGGTGTGGTCGGTCGATCTGACGCCCGCGGGCGAAAAGCCCGGCAAGGCCTCAGGCGGGGCTTTGGCGATTGAGGGCACAACCGTTTATGCCACCATTGGTTACGGCGAACTGATTGCTTTGGATTTGACCACGGGCGCGGTCAAATGGCGGCAATCCTTGGATGCTGTGGGGGCCTCTGGCCTCGCGGTCTATGATGGCTTGGTCTATGTCGTGGCGGGCGATGGCCAGGGCTGGGCGGTGAAAACATCGGATGGCCGGGTCAAATGGCAAATCAGTGGACCCGAAACCGTAACCTCGCGCGTAGGTGCCGCCTCGCCGGTTGTCACCGACCGTATGGTGGTCTTCCCCTTTGCCTCCGGCGATCTGTACGGCGCATTCCGCAAGGGCGGCATCCGCATGTGGTCCGCCTCTTTGGCTGGCCAACGCAAAGGCGTGGTCTACGCCAATATCTCTGACATCACATCCGATCCTGTGGTCGTAGGCCCGACGATGTATGTCGGCAACCAAGCCGGACGCTATGCCGCCTTTGACGTCGAGACCGGCGCGCGCAAGTGGACCGCGGATGAGGGCGCCTATAGCCCGGCGACGGTGATCGGCGGATCGGTGTTTATCGTCACGGATCGCAACGCTTTGGTGCGGTTGTCTGCTGCCACCGGCGCACGGGTCTGGTCGGTGCAACTGCCGTTTTTCACCACCGATAAAGAGCGCAAACGCAAAGATGTCTTTGCCCATTACGGGCCTGTGGCGGCGGGGGGCAAACTTTGGGTTGCCTCCAATGACGCGGTGTTGCGGGGCTTTGATCCGGCCTCGGGTGCGCTGGTTGCCTCTGTCGCCTTGCCCAAGGGCGCGGCCTCCGACCCGATCGTTGTCGGGGGCGTGATGTATGTGCTGCTTGAGGACGGGAACCTGGCCGCACTGCGTTAAGGCCTTTACCGCGCCCCCGGTTTGGGTGTATCGGGGCCGCTAAAGCGTGCGGCCTTTGACCTGTTTCGGGGAAAAGGCGGTGCGCAGCGCAACATCTCAGCGTGTCGCACCTTTCGCCAAGAACCCCGTGTCTCAGGTGTGTGGCGGACCGTTTTAGACTATGATCCGGAGCTATCCTCATGAGTTTTTCGCTTGCCATCGTTGGCCGTCCCAATGTGGGCAAATCGACCCTGTTCAACCGTCTGGTTGGGCGGCGTCTGGCGCTTGTGGATGACCAGCCGGGGGTGACCCGCGACCTGCGCGAAGGCGAGGCGCGGCTTGTGGACCTACGTTTCACCGTGATCGACACTGCCGGGCTTGAGGAAGCGACCGATGAATCGCTTCAGGGCCGGATGCGCAAACTCACCGAGCGCGCGGTCGATATGGCCGACATTTGCCTGTTTATGATTGACGCCCGCGTGGGCATTTTGCCCGCCGACGAAATCTTTGCCGAAATCCTGCGCAAACGCGCCAAACATGTGATTTTGGCGGCCAATAAGGCCGAGGGCAAAGCCGGCGAGGGCGGGCTTTTGGAGGCCTATGCCTTGGGTCTGGGCGAGCCTTTGCGCCTCTCTGCCGAACATGGCGAGGGCATGCATGAGCTGTATGACGCGCTGTTGCCGCTCTCGAAAGAATTCGACGAACGCGCCGCCTCTGAGGCGCCTGTGACCGACATTGAATTGTCCGAGGAAGAAGCAGCCCTGGGCGAGGATTTCGAAGAAGGCGATGAGGCCGGATTTTCGCGCGACTTTACCCTTGATAAACCGCTGCAAATCGCCGTCGTTGGCCGTCCGAACGCCGGGAAATCCACGCTGATCAACAAGTTGCTTGGCGAAGAGCGGCTTTTGACCGGGCCAGAAGCGGGCATCACCCGTGACAGTATTTCGGTGACGATGACGTGGAACGACGTGCCTGTTCGGGTGTTCGACACGGCGGGGATGCGCAAAAAGGCCAAGGTTCAGGAAAAACTTGAGAAACTCTCGGTCTCTGACGGGCTGCGTGCGGTGAAATTCGCCGAAGTGGTCGTCGTGTTGCTCGACGTGTCGATCCCCTTTGAACAACAAGACCTGCGCATCGCCGATTTGGCCGAACGCGAAGGTCGTGCGGTGGTGATCGCGGTCAACAAATGGGACGAAGAGACCGATAAATCCAACAAAGCCAAGGCTCTGCGCGAAGAATTCACCCGGCTTTTGCCTCAGCTGCGCGGCGCGCAATTGGTGACGGTGTCGGCGCTGACCGGCAAGAATCTGGACAAGCTGCAAGAGGCGATTTTGAATGCGCATGCGGTGTGGAACCGTCGCGTCTCCACCGCCAAGCTCAACAATTGGCTGGGCGCGATGACCACGGCGCACCCGCCGCCCGCGCCCGGTGGCCGCCGGATCAAGCTGCGCTACATGACCCAAGTCAAGGCGCGCCCACCGCAATTCGTGGTAATGTGCAGCCATCCTGAGGAATTGAACGACAGCTATAAACGCTATCTGATCAATGGGTTGCGTGAAGATTTTGATATGCCCGGCACGCCGATCCGGCTGTTTTTCCGCTCACAGGGCGACAAGAACCCGTTCAAGAACAAAACCAAATCCATGCCATCGCGCCTGCGCAAGCACCTCGGAAAAGATCGTGCCGACGCGCCAAAGGTCCAAAAACAGCGCCCTCCAAAACGCTGAGGCTACCAAGACAGTCGCATTGAAAAAGGCGCCCGTCGGATATCCCGCGGGCGCCTTTTGTGTCTTGTATCTCTTGCCGCCCGAGCGACAGTCAGCGGCTGAGGTTACACTTGAGCCATATGCTGATGATCGGAAGTTTCGTGCCGTCCGGTTGTGTCGAGAAACCGGGTTCGCCCTCGGCTTTGATGGAAATGCCGTTCTCGAATCCCTGATCGACACAGATTTTGCCGATGCGGCGGATTACCTCTGGTTCGGACACGAGTTTCGGATTGTAGGTGACTTGGAACGTCGAGAGACGTCCGTTGTTTTCCAACGGGAACAGGAGTTCAATCCCGCGTTGATCCGCAGGTTCAAGAAGCACGTCCTTGATCTTCTGACGGCGGTCCGCAGCCGCTTGCGGGTCAACGGAACAGGCGGAAAGGGCGGCAATCAAAGCCGCACCGATAAAAAAGTTCTTCATTCAAGAGTCCTATACCAAATGCATCGAAAGGGCCTGAACATGACCCTCGGCACCACTTAGAGGATGTCAGAGGTTCAGATCAACCCAGATCGGAACGTGATCCGACGGTTTTGCCTTGGCGCGGGTATAGGCGTCGATCTGGCAATCGCGCAACAGGTCGGCGGCTTGCGGTGAGAGCAGGAAATGGTCGATGCGGATGCCATCGTTTTTGTCAAACGCACCGCCTTGGTAGTCCCAGAATGTGTAGGTGTTGGGGGCGTTGTTTTTGACCCGTAGCGCATCGGTAAAGCCGAGGTTCATCAAGCGGCGAAAGGCGGCGCGGGACTCGAGGCGAAACAGCGCATCGTCCTTCCACGCCTCGGGGCGTTTGGCGTCCTCGGGCTGTGGGATCAGGTTGAAATCGCCTGCCATGAGAAAGGGCTGTTCTTCGCGCATCAATTCACGCGCGCGCGCCTCAAGGCGCTCGAACCATTTGAGTTTAAAGTCATATTTTGAGCCAGGCACCGGCGCGCCCTCGGGGGTCAACTCCACTGGATTGCCATTCGGCAGGTAGAGGCCGCAGATGCGGATCGCCTGTGTGTCGCCAACCACCGTGGCCTCAATGTAGCGCGCCTCGATATCGTCTGCGCCGTCGCGACCTGCACCTTCCGCGCCGGGTAAGCCGCGGGTGACGTCTTCGAGTGGGCGTTTGGACAGGAGAGCCACGCCGTTGAAGGATTTTTGGCCATAGGTTTCAACATTATAGCCCATGTCCTCAAAGAGGTCGCGGGGGAAGTTGTCGTCGACCGATTTGATCTCTTGCAAGATCGCCACATCGGGCTCGGCCTCTTTCAGCCACTCCTGCAACGCCTCGACGCGGGCCTTGATGCCGTTGATGTTGAAACTGGCGATTTTCATATGCGTCTCCTCGTCTTTGACTCTTTGTATGGCGAAGGGCGCGGAAGGGAAAGGAGGGATCAGCCCCGATCTGCGATTGCGCGCCCACAGGCGGCGGCAGAGGCCCAGGCCCATTGGAAATTATAACCGCCAAGCCAGCCGGTGACATCGACAACTTCGCCGATGAAATAAAGCCCGGGAACGGATTTGACCTCCATGGTTTTGGAGGAGAGTGCATGGGTGTCAACGCCACCCAGAGTGACCTCGGCGGTGCGGTAGCCCTCCGATCCGGTGGGTTTGAGGGGCAGTGAGTGGATCAGATCGGCCAAAGCGTGCAGTTTGGCGTCGGATTGATCGGCGAGATTGCCCGTGAGGTTCCATTTTTGCGCCAGAGCGGCGGCCAATTTGGTGGGGAACAACAGCGAGAGCGCCGTGTGCATTTGGCGGCGGCCATTCTCGGAGCGGGCGGTTTTGAGGGCGTCAAAGGCGGAACGGGCGGGCAAGAGATCGACGTGAATCTCTTCGCCCTCGCGCCAGTAATTTGACGCCTGCAACACCGCCGGGCCTGAGAGACCGCGATGGGTGAACAAAAGCGCCTCATCAAAGGAGGTGCCGCCCGCTCCGACACGCGCGTCAAGCGCGGTGCCAGCCAAGGGCACGATCCAGTCCAAATCCTGTGGACCGAACGTGAGGGGCACCAAGCCGGGGCGGGTCTCGACGAGGGGCACGCCGAATTGTGTGGCGATCTGATAGCCCAATCCGGTGGCACCCATTTTGGGTATGGATTTGCCGCCGGAGGCGATCACCAGATGGCGCGTTGCAACCTCGCGCCCAGATAGAGTCACGCGAAACTCTGTGCCATCATGCGTGACCTCGTCCACGGTGGTGGAGAGGCGCAGATCGGCGGCGCGGGCCTCATGCAGAAGCATTTCGACAATGGCGGCGGATTTGCCGTCGCAAAACAATTGTCCGAGGGTTTTCTCATGCCAGGTGATGCCATGCTGGGCCAAAAGCTCGATGAAATCCCATTGGGTGTAGCGCGCCAAAGCGGATTTGGCGAAATGCGGGTTTTGCGACAGGTAATTGTCCGGCCCTGCGTCCAGATTGGTGAAATTACAGCGTCCGCCACCGGAAATCCGCACCTTTTCGGCGGGGCGTTTGGCGTGATCCACAACCAGCACCCGTGCGCCTTTGGCGGCTGCAAATTTGGCGCAAAACAATCCTGCTGCGCCTGCACCGATGATGATCGTGTCAAACTGTTCCATGCCCGGCTCCTTGGCTGTGGTTTGAACAGGCAGGAGCGGATTTGGCAAGAGACGTGGCAGGATTTGCCCGATCTTTCATCTTCGGCCCCGATGTCTCAAACGGAAACAGGCCCCGCGTGATGCGAGGCCTGTTCACTGCGCCTTGGGAGGGGCGAATTACCCTTGGTTAAAGTCGCTGATCGTCGCTGTGGCCACGGGGGCCATGCCATCGACGCTCAAGACCACAAGCGCTTTTTGCGCCACGTTTGGCTGAAGCTGGACTTTCACGTTCTCATTGGCCCCGGCGTGAACCATTTCAGAACCAAGAAGCGCGCCTTGGGTGCCGTCGGTGAAATCATAGATCGACACGGTGCCGCCATTATCGGCGCGTACAAGGTCCAGATTGATGACTGAGTTCGTATGCTCGTAGGTGCCCGGGATGATGTAATTGTAGGACATACCGGCGGCAAATGCGGCGGTGCCGGAGGCCAACGCGATGAGTGAAGCAGCGGCGAGGGTTTTGAGGGAATTGAAGGTCATTGTCTTATCCTTTCCTGATCTTGTTTTACGAGCGGCGGATAACTGACAGGGTATATTCCGTCGTTGTGAAAGACAGGTGGGGGTGCCGCCCCGCGATGTTAAGGGGTTGAAAGATCACAAGAAACGGAACGGTTTGTGAGGTGGCGTGTGCGTGCGGCTTGGTCCAGATACCAAACGCCCCGCGTTTTGGCGCAGGGCGTTTGGACAGGTCAAAGGTGTCGGTTTGCGGAGCGGATCACATCGAAAACGAGGTGCCACAGCCACAGGACGAGGTCGCATTGGGGTTTTCAATCACGAACCGCGCGCCGATCACCTCTTCGGTAAAATCAATCACGGCGTTTTCCAAAAATGGCAAAGACACCGGGTCAATCACCACCGTGCCGCCGGTGCCGGACAACACAATGTCGTCGCTCGCAGGC
Organism: Roseobacter sp. TSBP12; assembly: GCF_009129705.1. Taxonomy (NCBI): domain Bacteria; kingdom Pseudomonadati; phylum Pseudomonadota; class Alphaproteobacteria; order Rhodobacterales; family Roseobacteraceae; genus Roseobacter; species Roseobacter sp. TSBP12. The sequence continues at coordinate 3,440 of NZ_PYIB01000052.1, read as the reverse complement.
TCGTCCAGCGTGATGTCATATTGAAATCCTGAACAGCCGCCCCCCTCAACCGCGACGCGAAGCGCCTTGGACTCGCCCGTCGCCGCGTTGATCTCAGAGAGGCGTTCATAGGCGCGGGCGGTCACTTTTGGGGGCAGGGTGAGGGACATGATGCTACCTTTTGGTCTAAAGCGGCGGGAATTCACCGAATTTCAGCGATTTAAAGCAGAAACAAGGGATAACCCCGTGTCATCTGTTTGTTGTAGGGCTTGTCTCTTAATATAAGTGTGAAAAAGATCATCGACAAGGACATGGCGCGGCAATGGCGCGAGAGACGTGCCATGCGACCGCTCGATCCGGTCATAGATAGCAGGACAGGCAGATGTTGAAACCCTATGCAAGCCAACCGTTTGAAACCCGCGGGCGGCTTTTCCCGGAAAAACTCTCGACCTTTCGCTCGCCGTTTCAACGCGACCGGGATCGGATCATTCATTCTTCGGCCTTTCGCCGCCTCAAACACAAGACCCAGGTCTTTGTCGAACATGAGGGCGATTATTACCGCACCCGTCTGACCCATTCGATCGAGGTGGCGCAGGTGGCGCGCACCTTGGCCGGGGCATTGGGGCTGAATGAAGGCTTGGCGGAGGCTGTGGCGCTGGCGCATGATCTGGGCCATTCGCCCTTTGGTCACACCGGCGAGGATGCGCTTGAACTGTTGATGGCGCCTTATGGCGGCTTTGATCACAACGCCCAGGCGCTGCGGATCGTCACCAAGCTGGAAAAGCACTACGCCGATTTTGATGGGCTGAACCTGACATGGGAAAGCCTTGAGGGGCTGGCCAAACACAATGGTCCGGTGATGGGGCCACATGCCGACCCGAAAAAGCACCCGGCGGACGCGCCACTGCCCTATGCGCTCAAAGAGGTGAACGATCAGTTTGATCTTGAACTCTACACCTTTGCCAGTGCCGAGGCGCAGGTGGCGGCGATTGCCGATGATGTGGCTTACAATCACCACGACCTGCATGACGGCCTGCGCGCGGGGTTGTTTACCGCCGCCGATTTGATGGAATTGCCGCTGACTGGCCCGGCTTACGCAGAGGTCGATCGCGACTACCCCGGCCTTGATCCGCATCGGCGCGATCACGAGGCGCTGCGGCGGATTTTTGGTTATATGGTCGAGGATGTGATCACCATTGCCACCAACCGTTTGGAGAGCGCCAAGCCCGAAACGGCGCAGGATATTCGCGAGATGGACCGCACGATCATTCGCTTTTCCAAACCGTTCTTTCAAAACCTTAAAGCGATTAAATCGTTTTTGTTCAAACGGATGTATCGCGCTCCTACGGTGATCAAAGAACGCGAACGGGTGACGCATATGGTCAACACGCTGTTTCCTTTGTTCATGAAACAGCCCGAGCTGTTGCCCGAGGAATGGCGTCATGAGGTGGAGCTGGCGCAGAGCGATACGGAACTGGCTCGCATTGTTTTGGACTATGTGGCCGGGATGACCGATCGCTTTGCCATTCAGGAATTTGAGCGGCTTTGCACCTAAGTCTGTGACGACAGAGCGCACACAAGACCACATGGGGGAAGGACGATCATGGCCACGGACACGATGACAGGGATGAACCCGGTGGAAGCCTTTGCGCTGGTCGGCGTTTTGGGTGTGGGCGCGCAATGGCTGGCGTGGCGATTGAAGCTCCCGGCGATTGTTCTGATGCTGGCGGCGGGGCTGATTGTCGGGCCGGGCTTCGGGCTTTTACAGCCCGCGCGCGACATTGGCCCGGTGGTGCAACCGCTGATTTCTCTGGCGGTGGCGGTGATCCTGTTTGAGGGCGGGCTGACGCTGGATCTGCATAAATTGGGCGATGCCAAACATGGCGTGTTCCGGCTTGTGGTTGTCGGCGCGCCTCTCGGGTGGTTGTTGTCGGCCTCGGCGCTGCATTGGGGTGCGGGGCTGGGCTGGGAGGCCTCGGCGGTGTTTGGCGGCATCATGGTGGTCACGGGGCCAACAGTGATCGCGCCTTTGCTGCGACAGGCGAAACTCCAACGCCGTCCCGCGAACCTGTTGCAATGGGAGGCCATCGTCAACGACCCGGTCGGCGCCTTGGCCGCCGTGTTGGCGTTTGAATTCGTGCTTGTGGGCCGCGAAGCCGAAAGCCTGTCTGCCGCACTCCTGCAATTGGGCTTTGGCATCATTGTGGCCGGCGGTGTGGGGCTTTTGGCCGGGTTGGCAATTTCTTACACGTTCAGACGCGCCTATGTGCCGGAATATATGAAGGTTCCGGTGTTGTTTGTGACCCTGTTGGCGACATTTGCCGTGCCGGATTTGATGCTGCATGAAAGCGGGCTTTTGGCCGTGACGGTGATGGGACTGGTGATCGCCAATGCCGATTTGCCCTCCTTTGACGAGCTGCGCCGGTTCAAAGAACACGCAACGATCCTGTTGGTGTCGGGCGTGTTCATCCTCTTGGCCGCCTCGATGGATTTTGCCTCTCTGGGGCAATTGACCTGGCGGGCCGGACTGTTTGTGGCGCTGGTGATCCTGGTGGCGCGACCTGTGACCGTGCTGGTTGCTTTGATCGGAACCAAATTGCCGCGCAATGAAAAGCTTTTGATCGCCTTCACGGGCCCGCGTGGCGTGGTTTTGGTCGCCGTGGCGGGGCTGTTTGGCGAACGTCTGGCCGCCGCAGGTGTCGAGGGTGCGGGCGTCATCGGGCCACTGGCCTTTGTCTTGGTTTTGGTCACGGTGGTGTTGCATGGGTTCACGCTGGCACCTTTTGCGCGTGCGCTTGGGCTGGCCTCGACGGGCAAGCCGGGGGTGTTGATTCTGGGTGGCTCGCGTTTCACCACTTCACTGGCCGAGGCGCTCAAGCGCGAGGACATCCCGGTGCTGATCGCCGATCCCAACCATGCACGCCTTGTGCGGCCGCGCGCGGCAAATTTGCCGGTGTTTTATGGCGATATTTTGGGCGAGGCGGCCGAAGACAGTCTTGAAATTCTGTCCTATGACACGTTGATCGCGGCCTCGGACAATGACGCCTATAACACCTTGGTTGCGACCGATTTTGGCTCGGAATATGGCCGCGAAAACGTCTGGCAACTGGCTCGTGTGAAAGAGGGCAAAGCCCGCCACAGCCTGCCGACGCAATTGGGGGGGCGGCCCTTTGGGCTGGGTAAAACCTTTGGCGATCTGGATACGCTGATGCAAAGCGGTTGGCGGGTGTCGGTGACGACATTGAGCGAGGATTACGATTTCGAGACATGGAAATCCGATCGCAAAGGCGCGCTTTTGCTGGGCCGTTTGAAAGAGGACGGGACGTTTCGGCGGTTGCTGTCGGAGGATGCGGATATCCTGTTTCCGTTGCGCGCCGAAGCGGAGATTGACGCCTTGCCCGAAGAGCAGCGCGAGAGCGCGCGCGCGGCCCTCAAACGCCGCATGACAGAGGCGCGCGAGG
>NZ_PYIB01000051.1:0-79695 GCF_009129705.1 Roseobacter sp. TSBP12 | reverse complement strand
AAAAACGTGCCGCGCCTCGTGCCCGGTTGGACCTCGCCGATCGTGGTCGGGCGTCACGCTTTTGGCGATCAATATAAAGCCACCGATTTCCGGTTCCCCGGCAAAGGCCAGTTGACGATGAAATTCGTTGGCGACGATGGCACTGTGATCGAGAAAGTCGTCTACGACGCCCCCTCCGCCGGTGTATATCAGGCGATGTACAATCTGGACGACAGCATCCGCGACTTTGCCCGCGCCTCGTTGAACTACGGCCTCAATCTCGGCTGGCCGGTCTATCTGTCGACCAAAAACACCATCCTCAAAGCCTATGATGGCCGCTTCAAAGATATTTTCGAAGAGGTCTATGAAGCCGAGTTTGCCGAAGACTTCAAAAAGGCTGGCATCTGGTACGAACACCGCCTGATCGACGACATGGTTGCCTGTGCGATGAAATGGTCGGGCAAATTCGTCTGGGCCTGTAAAAACTACGATGGTGACGTGCAATCGGACACCGTGGCACAGGGCTTTGGCTCGCTGGGCCTGATGACCTCGCAATTGATGACGCCCGATGGCAAGATCGTCGAAGCCGAAGCCGCCCACGGCACTGTCACCCGCCACTACCGTCAACACCAAGCGGGAGAGGCCACCTCGACCAACTCTATCGCCTCGATTTTCGCTTGGACCGGGGGGCTCAAACACCGCGCCAAACTGGACGACAACGATCAATTGATGCGCTTTGCCACCACCTTGGAAAAGGTCATCGTCGATACGGTCGAAAGCGGCTTTATGACCAAAGACCTCGCGCTTTTGGTCGGCCCGGATCAAGGCTGGCTGACCACCATGGGGTTCTTGGAGAAAATCGACGAAAACCTGAATAAGGCTTTGGGCGGCTAAACTGCACTTTCGCGATGACAACAGGGCCGGAGCCGCAATGCTCCGGCCTTTTATGTCTGTGGTTGCCTCGACACGGCCTTGCACCTCGCCACACCCTTTGACAGACTGCACCACGGCGCGACCCAAACCGGGGTGCCGATGTTGACCTCAAAAGGAACAGTTATGAAAGACCTCACAAAATCTCTTTTCGCCGCGGCCCTGATCGCCCTCGCCGCCTCCCCCGCCTTCGCGCATTTGCCGCCCGAAGAGCATGGGTCGTTTCTGGCCGGGGCCTCGCATCCGCTGTTTGGCCTTGATCATGTCTTGGCGATGCTGGCGGTCGGTGTTTGGGCGCTTCAGATCGGCGGGCGGGCGATCTGGGCTGTGCCTGCGGGCTTTGTCGGCGCGATGACACTGGGCTATATTGGCGCGCGGTTGGGGATGGATTTGCCCTTTGTCGAACCGATGATCCTCGCCTCCTCGATCCTCTTTGGCGTCCTTGTGATGCTGGCTTTGCGTCCGGGCCTTTGGGGCGGGGTGGCGGTGGCGGCGTTTTTTGGCCTGTTTCATGGCCATGCCCATGGTGCCGAACTGGGGGCCGCCACAGCATGGTCCTTTGGCGCAGGCTTTATCCTTGTGACGGCCGCGCTGCATGGCTCTGGTGTCATTTTGGCCCAATATATGGCCCGCGCTCATCCTTTTGCGCCCCGCGCTTTGGGGGCGGCGTCCGCGCTTCTGGGCCTGTCGCTCGTCTTCGGGTAAGGCCCTAAATTTCTGCACAATTTTAGATGTTAGCGACCCCTTAAGCCTGTGTGTCTAAACCCTGTCTCAAACGGAGAACAGAAGGTTTCCGACATGCAGTTGGCATCTGCCTATACATCTGCGGCCCTCACCGGTCGCACGCAAGAGCAACAGGCGCTCCGTTCGTCCTCCGCGCTGCCGGAAAGGAACGGAGCCACTGGCGCGCCTGACAGCACGGCCCAAACCGCGGACCCAACACAAGATCAAAAGACCCGTGGGAAGCCATCCCAAACTGGCTCACCTGCGATCACACAAAGCACGGCTGAAAACGCGGCGGAGACGGCCAAAAGCGCCGTGAAATCCAAAACCGCGGGCGCGAATGCGGTGTTTGCCCGGTATGACCTGACCCAGATTTCGGCGACCGAGATTGATCAGATGACCTCCGAACTGAAATCGGCGGGGTTTGACGATCTTGGCTTTCTTATGAGCCTGGAACGGCAGGGCGCGACCTACCGAACCGAGATGGAAACCCGCGCCACGGTGCCGGGCTATGAGACGAACAGCGGTTTCGACGCGGCTGCGCCAATGGACCTTTTGGCCCAAACCCGCTCCGAACGCGATTTGGCCCATCGCTATGGCCAAACCACCGAACGGCTCGACAGCCAGTTGGCCAAATTGGAGGCGGCGCATATGAATCGCCCCTCTGCCGCAGCCCCGGCCGGGCCTTCGGCGCAAATGGCCGAAACCCTTGTGTTGTTTCAGGCCCAGCGACTTTGGATTGAATGACCCCTCTTGACGGATCCCTGTAGAAGAAAGGCAGCCCATGCTGATCGCCCCCAATATCCCCCAAACCAGCCTCACCACACAAACAGCCAGCGCCACGTCAGGGCCGCAGGCCCCAGTCACACACACAACGGAGCGCCGCGGGTTCACCGCTCAAACGTCTGCGCCCACGGCTGAGGCGATCTATGCAGACTACGATTTCACCAATATTTCGCCCGATGAGATCGACGACATGGCCGACCGGCTGCGCGAGGCCGGAGCCTATGAATTTAGCGACATGATGATGCTCGAAACCCGTGGCACACGGTTTCAACAACATCTGTGCGATTGCCTTTATGAGGCTGGGATCACCAACAGCCGCTCTTTCGACGGTGCGCAGAAAAGCGATGTCATTGCCTCGTTCACATTCCAGATCGAAATGTCGCGGCGCGCCGGAGATCCGACCGAATTTGCCCAAAAGAGCCTGGATCGGCTTGAGGAGATCCACGCGCAAGCCCAAGCGGATCGGGCCAAGGCACAGGCTGTGCCGTCCCGCGCCGCGCCGACGCCCGCTTTGGCGCAATCTCTGCTTGGCTTTATGGCGCAGTCTGGCTGAACTGCCGCTTTTTAGGGCAGCCTCCCTGCCCCGTCTCGTTGGGACAAGGCGGCTCTGCATTTTACGCTAGACAGGTCAGCATTCCTGTCCTACATACCCGCTATGCCCGCACCCTTTCCCATTCCGCAAAACCCGGCGAAACACACGCTGTTCGAGGACCTCCAAGGGTTCTCCATCGCGCTGATCACCACCGCCATCGGGTTGACCATCATCGCCCAGCTCGGGTTCATCACCGGCCAGACGGCGGGCTTGGCTTTGGTGATCTCTTATCTCACCGGCTATTCCTTCTCTTGGGTGTTTTGGCTGATCAATATCCCGTTTTATGCCCTCGCGTGGTTTCGCATGGGCAAGGAATTCACCATCAAATCGGCGCTTTGCGTCACGGCGCTGTCGATCCTTGTCGCGGTGATTCCGAAATGGATGTCGTTTGACACGCTCAATCCGGTGTTCGGCACCGTCGCCTTTGGCATCCTCACCGGATACGGGCTTTTGGGCACGTTTCGTCACAAAGGCTCGCTGGGCGGATTGGGCGTGGTTGCGCTCTATGCTCAGGACAAATACGGCATCCGCGCCGGGATTGTGCAACTTTGTTTTGATGCTGTGCTGTTCACCGTGGCTTTCTTCCTTTTCGAACCGTCCCGCGTGCTCTATTCCCTCTTGGGCGCGGTGATCCTCAATGGTGTGATCGCCTTTAATCACCGCCGCGACAGATATATCGCCAGTTGAGGTCCGCATCAGGGCCGTCAAAAGCCCCGAGGACACGCATGCAAACCGCAGACCCAAAAGCCGACACCCACAGCCTGCTCGAAGATGCGCAGGGGTTTATTTTCGGCACCGCCATGTGCGCCTTTGCCCTTGTGATGCTGCGCGATCTGGGGTTGGTGACCGGGCAGACCGCCGGTCTGGCGCTGTTGATCTCCTATATGTTCAAACTGCCCTTCGGCTGGGTGTTCTTTGCGGTGAACCTGCCGTTCTATTGGTTTGGCTACAAACGCATGGGGCTGAAATTCGTTCTGAAAACCTTTGCCTGCGTGGCGCTGATCTCGGTCTTTTCCGAGGTCTTCCCGCATTTCGTCTCCTTTGAAACGCTCAATCCGGTGTTCGGCGCGATCATGTTGGGATTCATGACCGGCGCGGGGCTGATGGCGATTTTCCGGCATGGCGGCTCGCTGGGCGGGATCGGCATTTTGGCGCTCTATCTGCAAGACGCGACCAAATTCAAAGCGGGCTATGTGCAACTGGCCTTTGACGCCTGCCTCTTTGCCGTTGCCGCCTTCATCTTGCCGTTACCGCAGGTGCTCTACTCCTTGCTCGGCGCGGTCGTCGTCAACCTTGTGATCGCGATCAACCATCGCCGCGACCGCTATATTGCAATGTAAGGGGGAACCAAGATGCCCAAACATTATCTCTTCCTTCTGGCGGCCATCGTCTCCGAAGTCATCGGCACAACCGCACTCAATGCCTCGCATCAGTTTACCAAACTCGTGCCCTCGGTCATCGTGGTCATCGGCTATGGCCTGTCGTTCTATTTCCTGTCGCACACGCTCAAAGTCATGCCCGTCGGCATCGTCTACGCCATCTGGTCCGGGCTGGGCATCGTTCTCATCACCCTCATCGGCCTTGTCGCCTTTGGTCAAAAAATCGACCTCCCCGCCCTCCTTGGCATGGCTCTCATCCTCGCCGGGGTTCTCGTGATCAATGTGTTCTCAAAAACCGTGACCCACTGACCCCTCCCACCCCATGAGCATTTTACGCGCCAAATGCGGGTTTTTCGCCGCTCTGGTGCTTTAAAGCTGGTGTTTTGCCGCCGGGCCGGGTAGGCCCCCGCGCAAGACATACCTCACACGGAAACCGCACCCTATGGATCTTCGCAATATCGCCATCATCGCCCACGTTGACCACGGCAAAACGACACTCGTCGATGAGCTCCTGAAACAGTCGGGCACCTACCGCGAAAATCAGGCCACCACTGAACGCGCCATGGACAGCAACGACCTCGAGCGCGAGCGCGGGATCACCATTCTCGCCAAAGCCACCTCGGTCGAGTGGAAAGGCCATCGCATCAACATCGTCGACACGCCCGGCCACGCCGACTTTGGCGGCGAAGTCGAACGCATCCTGTCCATGGTGGACGGGGTTGTGTTGTTGGTCGATGCCGCCGAAGGCCCGATGCCGCAAACCAAATTCGTGACCTCGAAAGCGCTGGCTCTTGGCCTGCGTCCGATCGTGGTTCTCAACAAGGTCGACAAACCGGATGCAGAGCCGGATCGCGCGCTTGATGAGTGTTTCGATCTCTTCGCCTCGCTTGATGCCGATGACGATCAGCTCGACTTCCCGCATCTGTATGCGTCTGGCCGCTCTGGCTGGTGTGACGCCGAACTCGACGGGCCGCGCAAAAATCTGGACGCGCTGTTCAACCTCGTGCTCAACCACGTCCCTGCCCCGCGTCAGCTCAAGCATCAGCACGAGCCGTTCAAAATGCTTGCAACCACCTTGGGCGCCGACCCGTTCCTGGGCCGCATCCTGACCGGTCGTGTGGAAAGCGGCACGCTCAAAACCGGCGCGACCATTCAGGCGCTGACCCGCAACGGTCAAAAAATCGAACAATTCCAGGTCAAGAAAATTCAGGCCTTCCGTGCCTTGGCATGCAGGAAATCCCGGAAGCCATCGCCGGCGACATCGTCTCCATCGCGGGCATGTCGAAAGCCACCGTGTCCGACACGCTCTGCGCCCTCGAAGTGGACGCCCCGCTCGAAGCCCAGCCGATTGACCCGCCGACCATCACCGTCACCTTTGGCATCAACGACAGCCCGCTTGCCGGCCGCGATGGCAAAAAGGTGCAATCGCGCGTCATCCGTGACCGTTTGATGAAAGAAGCCGAAGTCAACGTGGCGATCAAAGTCACCGACACCCCCGGCGGCGAAGCCTTTGAGGTTGCCGGTCGCGGCGAGCTTCAGATGGGCGTTTTGATCGAAAACATGCGTCGCGAAGGGTTCGAACTGTCGATCTCTCGCCCGCAGGTTTTGATGCGCGAATTGGACGGCGTCAAAGTTGAGCCGATCGAAGAAGTCACCATCGACGTCGATGACGAATACTCGGGTGCTGTGATTGAAAAGCTGACCGGCGCCCGCAAAGGCGAGCTGACCGAGATGAAACAGCAAAACGGCAAAACGCGCATCATCGCGCATGTGCCGTCGCGCGGTCTCATCGGCTATCACGGCGAATTCCTCACCGATACCCGTGGCACGGGCGTTTTGAACCGCGTGTTCCACGATTGGGCCCCTTATAAAGGCCACATTCCGGGCCGTCGCCAAGGCGTTTTGATCTCCATGGATAGCGGTCAGGCCGTGTCCTACGCTTTGTGGAAACTCGAAGATCGCGGTCACTTCTTTATCGGCGCTCAGGCCGATGTCTATCAGGGCATGATCATTGGCGAACATAGCCGTGACAATGACCTCGAAGTGAACCCGCTCAAGGGCAAACAGTTGACCAACGTCCGTGCGTCGGGCACCGATGAGGCCGTGCGCCTCACCACCCCGGTGACACTGACCTTGGAACAGGCGATTGCCTATATCGACGACGACGAACTGGTCGAAGTGACGCCGAAAGCGATCCGTTTGCGCAAGCGCTACCTCGATCCGAACGAGCGCAAGCGCCACGCGAAATCGTCCAAAGCCTAAACAGCTCAGACGTTTCAGACTGATGACAAAGGCCCGTGTGAAAACGCGGGCCTTTTGCTTTGGCGCGCAGACTCTGTGCGGCCACGGGGACTGCGCCAAAGCGCGAAACTTCCTATATGGTGATCAAACGGAGGATCATCTCATGAAAAAAATCCAAACCCAAGGCGTGCATCACATCACCATCACCGGCGCGGACCGGCAAAGCTCCATCGACTTTTGGGAAGGTGTGTTGGGCATGCCCTTTGTCTTTGAACAGCCCAATCTGGATGATGCAAAACAAGGCCATCTGTATTTCGATCCCGGCGACGGACGGTTGATCACCGTCTTCACCTCAGAGGACCGCACACCAGGTCGGCACCGGATTGATCAAGGCCCCGGCTCCTTGCATCACTTGGCGTTCAATGTTTCAAAAGTCAGTTTCGATCACATCGTGGCGCGGCTCAATGCGCGCGGGATCACCCATTCAGGCCCGAAAGATCGCGGCTTTATGGACAGCATTTATTTCCGCGACCCGAATGGCATGTTGGTGGAATTGGCCAGCTACCGCTTTGAGCCGCCATTGGGGTTCACCCATACCGACGTGTTGCACCGCGCCCATCTGATCCGCGTGGCGGCGGGAGACGATCACATCGACACCGAACATCTGGCCGATGCGATTGAGGCCTTGGTCACCGAGCGCACAAACACGCTTTCTGAGGATCGCGGGCCGAAAAACCCGTATTCCACATAAAACGGCGCGGAATCTCTCCCGCGCCGCTTCATAAACTTTGATCCGATTACTCTTCGGTCTCAACCACCAAAAGCTCGCGCTCGGACGCGCCTTTGGCATGGCTCAGCGCCTCTTGGTATTCGGGCGAATGGTAACAGGCGACCGCCGCTTCAACCGTGTCAAATTTCGCCACAACATTGCGTGGGCGATCTTTGCCCTCAAGCTGCACATAGCGCGCCGCACGGGCAATGAATTTGCCGCCGTGTTTGGCAATGGCAGGACCGGCAAGCTTGGCATATTTGCCATAGGCTTCCTCATCCGTGACGGTCACATGGGCGATCCAAAGGGCTGGCATATCTTATCCTTTCAACAGAGTTTCAGCGGCGGCAATGGCAGCCTCAGCACCGGAGAAATCCTTGCCCCCGCCCTGCGCCATATCCGGTCGACCACCGCCACCTTTGCCGCCGACGGCAGGCACGGCGGCCTTGAGCACGTCGACCGCAGAGACTGTCGCGGTCAGATCATCGGTGACGCCACAGGCCACAGCGACCTTTCCGTCCTCTTCGGTGATCAACAAGATCACGCCCGAGCCGAGGTTGGTTTTATGGGCGTCAATCAGAGCCCGCAGGTCTTTGCCCGACACACCTTCAAGCGCTTGCGCAAGGAAGGGGATGCCGTTGATCATCTTGGCCTCGACCGCGCCTTTGGCGCCGCCGCCCATGGCCAATTCGCGTTTGAGATTGGCCACCTCTTGTTCCAATCTCTTGCGTTCCTCGGCCAGCGTTTTGACCCGCTCAACGACTTCGCTCACCGGCGTTTTGAGCGCGGCTGCGATCACCTCCGCCCGGTTCGCGGCCTCGGCCAGATGGTCAAGTGCGGCTTGGCCCGTCAGGGCTTCGATCCGGCGCACACCGGCTGAGGAGGCACTGTCGCCCAAGATCACACACAGGCCGATGTCGCCAGTGCGTTTGACATGGGTGCCGCCACACAGTTCGAGCGAATAGGTCATTCCATCCGCGCCTTTGCCGGTGTCAGCGCGGCCCATGGAGACCACGCGCACTTCGTCGCCGTATTTCTCGCCAAACAAAGCCTGCGCCCCAAGTGCGCGGGCGTCATCGGGCGTCATGATCCGGGTTTCGACCGGGGTGTTTTGGCGGATGTAGCCGTTCACATCCTCTTCAACCTTACGCAGTTCTTCGGCGCTCAGGCCTTTGGTGTGGCTAAAGTCAAACCGCAACCGATCCGGCGCATTCAGTGACCCGCGCTGCGCCACATGCGCGCCCAGCGTTTCGCGCAGCGCCTCATGCAACAGATGCGTGGCAGAGTGGTTGGCGCGGATCGCGGTCCGGCGAGCATGATCGACGATCAGCTCAGCCGCCTGTCCGGTTTTGATCTCACCCGTGGTGACTTTGCCGATGTGAATGAACACGCCAGCGACCTTTTTCGTGTCGGTCACATTTACAGTGCCGCCCTCGACGCGGATCAGCCCCATGTCACCGACTTGGCCACCACTTTCGCCATAAAACGGCGTCTGGTTGACCACGACCATGACCTCGTCGCCCGCCGTCGCAGACCCGACAGAGCCTCCCCCTTTGACCAGTGCCAACACCTGACCTTCGGCGCTCTCGGTGTCGTAGCCCAAAAACTCGGTGACGCCATGCTCTTCGGCAATATCGTACCACACGGTCGCATCGGCCGTTTCACCCGACCCGGACCAGGCCGCGCGGGCCTTGGCTTTTTGTTCGGCCATGGCGGCGTCAAAGCCTGCGGTGTCGACCGCACGGCCCTGTTCGCGCAGCGCGTCCTGGGTCAAATCGAGTGGGAAACCATAGGTGTCATAGAGTTTGAACGCCGCTTCGCCCGGAAGGTTGGCACCCTCTTCAAGGCCGGACAATTCTTCGTCCAAAAGTTTCAGGCCGCGATCCAACGTATTGATAAAGCGCGTTTCTTCAAGTTTCAAAGTCTCTTCGATCATCGACTGACCTTGACGCAATTCCGGGTAGGCCTCGCCCATCTGGCGCACCAGTTCGGGCACCAGCTTGTACATGATCGGGTCCTTCGCACCCAACAGATGCGCATGGCGCATGGCGCGGCGCATGATCCGCCGCAGTACATAACCGCGGCCCTCATTCGAGGGCATCACGCCATCTGCGATCAGGAAAGAGGTCGAACGCAAATGGTCGGCAATCACCCGGTGATGGACATTTTTATCGCCATAGGGATCGACCGAAGTCGCATGGGCCGAAGCCTCGATCAGCGCCTTCATCAGATCGGTATCGTAGTTGTCATGGCTGCCTTGCAACAGCGCCGCAATGCGCTCAAGCCCCATACCGGTGTCGATTGACTGCATGTCCAGTTCGGTCATCGTGCCATCGGCGAACTTCTCGTTTTGCATGAACACAACGTTCCAGATCTCGATGAACCGGTCGCCATCTTCCTCAGGGCTGCCCGGAGGACCGCCCCAAATATGATCGCCGTGGTCGTAGAAAATCTCTGTACACGGCCCGCACGGTCCCGTGTCACCCATCTGCCAAAAGTTGTCGGAGGTGGCGATGCGGATGATCCGCTCTTCCGGCACGCCGACCTTTTTCCAAATCTCAAACGCCTCGTCATCGGTGTGGTAGACCGTGGTGTAGAGTTTGTCCTTGGGGATGTCGAAATCCTTGGTGATCAACTCCCAGGCAAAGGGGATTGCTTCATTTTTGAAGTAATCGCCAAAGGAAAAATTGCCCAGCATCTCAAAGAATGTGTGGTGGCGCGCGGTGTAGCCGACGTTGTCGAGATCGTTGTGTTTGCCGCCGGCGCGCACACATTTTTGTGCCGTGGTTGCGCGGACATAATCGCGTTTCTCCACCCCGGTGAAACAGTTTTTGAACTGCACCATGCCGGAGTTGGTGAACATCAACGTCGGATCGTTGCGCGGCACAAGCGGCGAACTGTCCACAACCTTATGACCGTTGCGTTCGAAATAGTTGAGAAAGGTGGAGCGGATATCGTTCACGCTGGGCATGTTGGGCTCATCCTTACAGGCGTTTTGGGGCCGCCAGATCTGGCGTTCAGGACGGTTTACCGCCCCTGTGCGATCCTGTCCATAACCGCGCATAGGAAAAGGGCCGAAACGCGATGGTTCCGGCCCCTCTTCCCTTGAAAACCTTTGGGTTCTTCGGCGGTCTAAGCCCGATCCCGCACTCTTATACCTCGTCAGCCTCGTCATCGACGATGTCGTCATGGGAGAATTCCGCACCCAGATCGAAATCCAACCCATGCGCCGCACGGATTTTATCTTCGATCTCAAGCGCAATTTGCGGGTTTTCTTTCAGGTACCGTTTGGCGTTTTCACGCCCCTGCCCCACGCGCTCATCGCCGTAGGAGAACCACGCGCCGGATTTATCGACCACGCCCGCCTTGACGCCAAGGTCCAAAAGCTCGCCGGTTTTGGAGATGCCTTCGCCATACATGATGTCGAATTCCACCTGTTTGAACGGCGGAGCGACTTTGTTTTTGACGACTTTGACGCGGGTTTCGGAACCGACCACCTCGTCGCGGTCCTTGATCGCGCCAATGCGGCGAATGTCCAGACGCACAGAAGAGTAGAATTTCAGCGCGTTGCCACCGGTCGTGGTTTCGGGCGAGCCGAACATGACGCCGATTTTCATCCGAATTTGGTTGATGAAGATCACGGTGCATTTGGAGCGTGAAATCGAGCCGGTAAGTTTGCGCATCGCCTGCGACATCAAACGCGCATGTACACCGACCGAGCTGTCGCCCATATCGCCTTCAAGTTCGGATTTCGGCGTCAAGGCCGCAACCGAGTCGACAACCACAAGGCTCACCGCGCCGGAGCGCACCAAAGTGTCCACGATTTCAAGTGCTTGTTCGCCGGTGTCAGGTTGGGAGATCAGCAGCTCATCCAGATTCACGCCCAGTTTGCGGGCATAGATCGGATCAAGCGCATGTTCGGCGTCGACAAAAGCGCAAACGCCGTTTTTCTTTTGCTCTTCAGCGACGCAATGCAACGTCAGGGTGGTTTTACCGGAGCTTTCCGGGCCGTAGATCTCAACGATCCGGCCTTTCGGAATGCCGCCAATGCCAAGCGCGATGTCCAGACCAAGCGAGCCCGTCGAGGTGGATTCAATCTCTTGCACCGGGTTGTCCGCGCCAAGGCGCATGATCGACCCCTTGCCAAATTGCCGCTCAATTTGCGCCAGCGCACTGTCGAGCGCCTTTTGCTTTTCGCCATCTTTTTTGGTCATGTTCGCCGCCGTAGCCATTGTTCACTTCCTTATTTCACACCAAATCTCGCACGGCAACGGGTGCAAATAAGTCACCTCATGCGGCGGTCTGGGACTGTTCTTGTTCGCCTCTTGTTCTCACGGATCTTTATGAGGACAAAAAGAGAACATTTCAACTCAATTCTTAACATTCCAATTTAAAGACAAATTGCACTGCTAATATTTAACAAATCGTTTACCGTGAAAGAACTGCTGAAAAATAATTCTATAGACAAATATGCCTTTGTTTATGAAAGGAAATCCTCCAGATAACCAAAAAAGACGCCGTCTCATCTTTAGTAGAACTGCGCCTGAACCGTGGCCGTCAGTTCCGACAGGGAAAACGGTTTGGGCAGGAACACCGAATTGGGGATGCGCGCCTGTTGTTCGGTGAAATGGTCTTCGGCATAGCCCGAGACAAACACCACTTTCACATCCGGCCGGGTTTTCAGGGCTTCCGAGACCCAGCTTGGCCCATCCATCCCCGGCATGATCACGTCAGAGACAAACACATCAATATGCAGGCTGCTGTCTTCGAGCGTTTCCAACGCCTCTTCGGCATTTTCCGCCTCGATCACCGTATAGCCCCGCAACCGCAAGGCGCGCGAGGCAAAGGCACGCACCGGTGCCTCGTCTTCGACCAACAGAATCACCCCGGAGCCGCGTTCGGCGGGCACAGATGCGTCAGGAATCGGTTTGTTTGCCGCCTCGACCACCGCCTCAGCCCGCGCGGTATGCGCAGGCAAAAAGATGGTAAAGGCGGTACCAGACCCGACCACGGAGTCCAAAAATATAAAACCCCCGGTCTGTTTGATGATCCCGTATGCCGTGGATAGACCCAGGCCCGTGCCCTCGCCCGTCCGTTTGGTGGTGAAAAACGGCTCAAACACTTTTTGCAACCGCTCGGGCGGAATGCCGATCCCCTGATCTGAGACGCTGACCACGACATATTCGCCTGCGGGCACCGTGGCTCGATCTCGGGTCAGGGCCTGGCGCAACACTTCGTTACGGGTTTCGACCTTGATCTCCCCGCCCGTCGGCATGGCGTCACGGGCGTTCACCACAAGGTTCATGATCACTTGTTCAAGCTGACGTTTGTCGACCCGGATCGGCAACAGGCCCGCGTCGTGACTGAGGGTGAGGGTCACTTTCTCCCCAACCAGCCTGTTCAGCAAATGGGTCAGATCAGACAGGGTATCGCGCAGGTCAATGACCTCGGGCTTGAGGGTCTGTTTGCGTGAAAAGGCCAACAATTGACCAACAAGAGACGCGGCACGGTTGGCGTTTTGGTGAATTTGGACGAGATCGCCATAATCCGGGTCGGACTTGTCGTGACGCAGCAGCAACAGGTCACAATGGCCGGAAATGGCCGTCAAAAGGTTGTTGAAATCATGTGCTACGCCACCAGCCAACTGACCGATGGCCTGCATTTTCTGGCTTTGAACAAATTGCGCCTCAAGCGATTTCAGCTCGGTTGCATCTGAGAGCACCGCGATCAATTCGATCTCATCTCCCTTGCCTTCGACCCGGCTCAGGGTGATTTGCAGGAATGTATCGTTTTGCGGCCGCGCCGCGCGGACAAATTCCGGCTTGCGCGCCCGCGCCATGGCCACATCCGTCACCCAATCCTGCACAGGCCGTCCCAGCCCTTCGACCAAATCGCCGAGTCTGAGTTGATCATGGGCCATGATCGACAAAAGTTCGCGCGCGGGTCGGTTGGATTGTAAAATCCGACCATCAACAGAGACTTTCAAAAGCGCCACAGGCAGCGCATCAAAGGCGTCCCATTCGCCCACAGAGGGGGTTTTTTCCGGCAAGAAATACACTTCCTTGCGCCCAGAGCCACCCGTTTCAAACTGGGCCACACGGGCATAGACGCGCCCTTCGGCACCCGACAAAACATGCACATCACCATGGCGGAGCGGCAGGTCGGTCACCACCCGATCCAAGGTCTTTTCGCGATGACCGATCAAGCGGCGCATGGCCTCATTCATAAACAGCACCGCATTGTTTTTGCTCAGGGTCATCATCGGCAGAGCCAAAGCCTCGCCGTCCAGGGAGCTGCCCTTTTCGACCATATCATCCAGGCGCCATAAAAACCCGTCCTCCCCGATCATATGCACACCCAGGCGCACATGACCGTGGCGCATCACCACATCTTCGCGCGCGCCGCCCTTGGCCAAAGCCCGCGATTGCAGCCGCGCCAAAGTGGTGGCTGGAGCGGCAAAAAGATCCTCAAGGGCCGCCAAAAGCGTCTCTCCGCCCCGCCCGCCAAACCGCTTGATGGCGGCCCGGTTTTCATAGCCGATCACACCATCAAGATCTGTGGTGAAACAAGGCGCCGCATCATTGGCCACAAATTGGGCCAGAGCGTTGTGCACACGTTTACGCGCGATTTTGCGCAGATGGGTCAGCACACGCACCAGAATGGCGGCCCAAAGCAGAACGGCCCCCGTACCAAAAGCCAAAAGACCAAATCGCGGCAGCGGCAACACCAGAGCCGCGCCACAGAGCAAAAGCCCGCCAATGGCAATGGTCATACTATAAGGAGCAAGGCGCTCGGCCTGTTTCGACAATGGGCCTGCTGTCATGCTGACGCTCGTCACATATCCCCCTCGTCGTGCAGTGCACGCAATTCTAAACGTGCGTTGCACGCAATTCTAAACGTGCAGTGCACGCGGCTTTGGGAGCAGAATGCCCCAGGCTGTCCGGTGGATCGAGTCATCCCGATCCGTTCCTCTCTTGTGCGATAATTTGGTTAATGACGCTTTAAGAGCGGAGGTTGGGATGAGGATAAACGTCGAAGAACTATCGGTAAAGTTGTATTGTTAACCTTTATTGCCCCTGAAAAGGGTTTTAAAGGTCATCTCAGAGCACAACAGCGCGCTGAAACACCGCGATGAAAAATCCGTCACCGCCCTCAAGCGGGCTGACGTGGCGGCTCATGCGCAGGGAGAACTCGGGGTGGCGCGCGGCGAATTTGGCCACTTGATCGTCGTTTTCGACTTTGAAAAGCGAACAGGTGGCATAGGCCAGATGGCCACCGGGTCGGACACGCGGCGCAACTTCGTCCAGAATATCCGCCTGAATTTGCACCAAATGCGACAGCCGGTTTTCGGTTAACGCCCATTTGCCCTGTGGGCTGCGTGAAAACGCACCAGACCCGCTACAGGGCACATCGCACAGGATCAAATCATAGGACTTGGCCAATTCGGATGTGCGGGCCAAAGCAATGTCAATCCCGGCGCGGGATGCGCGTGGGGCGATGTCCTGCATCCGGGCGGGATCAATGTCATGGGCGGTCAATTTCACATCCACGCGCGCACCGATGGCCAAGGCTTTGCCCCCGCCGCCGGCGCAATAATCCAAAACCGATTGGCCGGGTTCCAGCGGCAAAACATCAAGGATCGCCTGAGATCCAACATCCTGAATTTCAACCAGTCCGGTGAGATAGGCCTGAGACCGGGCCACAGCACGAGCATTGCGGGTGACTTTGAGCGCGGTGTCGCACAGAGGATGCGGCACGGCGTCAATGTCGTCTTTGTGCAAAGCCTCACAGGCGCTGTCCAAGGTCGCCTTGCGCGGATTCACCCGTAAAAACACCTCGGAGCGATGGCGCAACAGCTCAAGGGCAGCATCCGCATCGGCGCCCAAAGTCGCATCATACAGCGGCAAAAGCCAGTCCGGGCAATCCAATCGCACACCGCGCGGCGCGCTCGAAAGCGGCGCGGGTAGCGCGCGTTCGCCCTCATGCAAGGGGCGCGGCGCAAAGCGGTCGGTGCAAAAAAGCGTGTCGGGATCGGTGCCCGCCGCACGCAACGCCCCCAGGATCAATTGCCGACCGGAGGGGCGCTCGCCCGCCCCACCGAGCCAGGCATAAGAGCGCATGCAACGGATTGCATCAAACACGAGATCGCGGATCGCGGCGCGGTCTTTCGACCCGGCATAGCGGTGGCCGCGCGCCCATGTTGTCAGCACCCGTTCGGCATTTTCGCCGACGAGAACATCATCCAGAATTTCGATTGCGGCGGAAAGGCGAGCGGCTGGTGTCATGATGTAGCGAAAACAGGTTCCATATGAAAAAGCAACGGGGACTTACCGCGATCTGCGCCAAGCCCCCGTTTGTATTTGGTCAAACCCACCTCAGCCGACGCGGTAGTTCGGGCTTTCGCGGGTGATTTGCACGTCATGGACATGGCTTTCTTTCAGGCCCGCACCGGTGATTTTGACAAAACCACAGTTTTTGCGCATCTCAGCCACAGTGGCACAGCCGGTATACCCCATGGCCGCGCGCAAACCGCCAACCATTTGGTGGATCACAGCGCCCGCCGGGCCTTTATAGGCGACTTGGCCTTCGATGCCTTCGGGCACGAGTTTGTCAGAGGCCGCGTCTTTTTGGAAATATCGATCCGCCGAGCCGCGCGCCATGGCCCCCAAGGACCCCATGCCACGGTAGGCTTTGTAAGAGCGGCCTTGATACAAGATCACTTCGCCCGGAGACTCGTCCGTGCCTGCAATCATCGACCCGACCATGGCCACCGAAGCCCCTGCCGCGATGGCTTTGGCGAAATCGCCGGAGAATTTGATGCCGCCATCCGCGATCACGGGCACATCGCCCGCCGCCTTGGCGCAATCCATGATGGCGGTCAGTTGTGGCACACCCACCCCCGCGACCATGCGCGTGGTGCAGATCGAGCCCGGACCGATGCCGACCTTGACCGCATCCGCCCCCGCCGAAATCAGCGCCTTGGTGGCTGCGGCTGTGGCGACGTTGCCGGCGATGACCTGAACGTCTTCACGGTAGTTTTTCAAGCGCTCGACCGCCATGGCAACGCCTTCAGAGTGACCATGCGCCGTGTCGATGACGATGAGGTCACAGCCCGCATCAATCAGCGCCACGGAGCGCTCAAAGCCTTCGTTGCCCACGGTGGTGGCAGCACCGACGCGCAACCGGCCAAGGTCGTCTTTGCAGGCCGACGGGTGCAGCACGGCTTGTTCGGTGTCTTTGAGGGTCAACAGCCCGGTCAGATGGCCATTGGCATCGGTGACCAAAAGTTTCTCGATCCGGCGCGCTTTCATCAGCGAAATCGCCTCATCTCGATCCGCAGGCTCGTGCAGGATCGCGAGATTGTCCGAGCTCATCACCTGCGAGACAGGCGTGTTGTCGGAGGTGGCAAAGCGCATGTCCCGGTTGGTGACGATACCGACCACGCGGCGATCCGCATCCACCACCGGGAAGCCGGTGAAATTATACTGGGCGCACAGCTCTTTGGCATCCGCGATGGTTTGATCGGCGGTCAGGGTGATCGGGTTATACACGATCCCGCTTTCAAAGCGTTTGACCCGGCGCACCTCGTCGGATTGCCGTTTGATGTCGAGATTGCGGTGAATGACACCGATCCCGCCCATCTGCGCCATGGCGATGGCCATGCGGCCTTCGGTGACCGTGTCCATGGCTGAGGACATCAAAGGGATGTTCAACCGGATTGATTTGGTGACAAATGTCCCTGTGTCTGCCGTTGAGGGCAGGACAGAACTGGCCGCAGGAACCAGCAAAACATCATCAAAGGTAAGGGCCTCGCGAATCTCCATCGGGTCTCTCCATGGGGGATACGGTTTGGCACGTCCCTATTACATGGATGCCCCTCTATGGAAAGGGCGTTTTGCCGTTTTTCGTGACGCACCACGCAATATTTAGGGCCGCACTCCAGTTGGAAACGGCCCTATAGCGTCGATTTCAAAGCTGTTAAGACCTCAGACAGAGGCGGCGTTGGTGGCTTTGGACAGTTTGCCCTTGGTCCAAATCTGCATGATTTTGGCGGCAATGTAGACGATCACCAAGGAGGCCGCGACCAGGACCAGACCGCCAATCACGCGAAACGGTGTGGGCGAGACTGTGGCGGCGGCAAACATCAGATTGACAAAGGCCACCAGGGGAAACGTGAAAGCTCCCCAGAGCGCCGAGAAGTCACCTTTGGTCAAATATCGGATCGCCAAAAGCGCCACGATGAAAACGGAGAGACCCACCCAGGCAAAGGCCACGGCCAGCGTGGTATAGCCCAAAAACGTCGCCACGATGCCAAAGAGCGAGAGCGGCGACAGGTGAATGGCCAAGAGCGGGCGCAACGGCGGCGGCACATCGGATTTGGCGAATTGCACGGCGGAGATCACATAGATCGCGGCGGCTATCGGCAAGGTGGTGGCAAAGATGAACTGCGACAGGCCGATCCAGCCCAAGGGCACGGCGGCCAAGGGTGCGATGATGAAGCCGACGAAAGTCAGATGCCACACCGGCGTGACCCGGCGTTGTTCGACTGGACCCAGCGCAAAGGAGCGAATGGTCAAGATCGCTACGATGACTTGGGCCGCGAGAGCCAAGACCAGGACGGTTTTGGCGAATGCGACCGAATAGGGCACAAGCACGGCGGCAAACAAAAACCCGCTCGCCGCCCCGGCGGACAGCCCAGCCCGACCCGGTAAGATACGCAGATCATCGGCAACAACGCCCGGACGGCGCACGACTTTCGCGAAATAGGCCACGAGCGCGAAAACATACAAAAGCGACACCGCCCCCAAGATCATTTCCCCGATCCACGCGGGCCCAGCCATGACTTTGGCCGCGTTGCGCCAGGCAAGACCAAGGCCCAAGAGCCCCATGATCGGCGGGAAAATCGCCGGCGGCGTGGCGCGCCAAATGCCTTTTGGGGCCGTGTTGAACGGTTTGGGCATGATGCGGGGCGGAGTGTGCGACATGTTCGGGCCTTTCGCGCAGATATTGCAGGGGATGAATACCACCCTGCCCGGCTCAGAGGAAGCTATTGCGCAGCGCCGTGTTGTCGCGGGCTAAATATGAGGTTAAGGACAGCCCCCGAGGAACTGCCCTTACCTCATGTTCGATGGCTTAGTCTTTTGGCCGCATGCTCAACCCATTGGCAAAAAGATGGACCTTTGCGGGATCGGCGGTGAGTTTGACCTCAGTGCCGCGCAGATTGTTGTGGATGCCGGGGAGTTTGGCGATCAGCGGTTCTTGACCCCGCTCGGGCACGAAATACAACAACGTCACCTCGCCCAAGGCCTCAATAATATCCACCGTGCCGTTCAGGATTGCCAATTCATCCGTCAGCACCATGTCTTCCGGGCGCACGCCGACATTGACGCGCCGCCCCATGTCCGAGGCTTGGGTTGGGATCGCGGAAATGGCAATGCCTTCGCCGTCGAGTTTGACCTTGGTCTGCGCCCCCGTCTCGATGATTTCGCCGGGCAAGAGATTCATCGCCGGAGAGCCGATAAATTGGGCCACGAATTCATTGTCAGGACGTTCATAAAGATCAAGCGGGCTGCCGACCTGTGCGATGCCTTTGTTGGCCAAAACCACAATGCGGTCGGCCAGTGTCATGGCCTCAACCTGATCGTGGGTGACATAAACCATGGTGCTGTCTGGCATCGACTCTTTGAGCTGGGCAATCTCCAACCGGGTGGCGACACGCAGGGCGGCGTCCAGGTTGGAAAGCGGTTCGTCAAACAGATAGACTTTCGGGTCACGCACGATGGCGCGACCGATGGCGACCCGTTGACGTTGCCCGCCCGAGAGCGCTTTTGGCAGGCGGTCCAGATAGTCGTCAAGCTGCAAAATCTTTGCGGCTTTGGTCACCGCCGCGTCGATCTCTTCTTTGGATTTCTTGGCAATTTTCAACGAAAATGCCATGTTATCATAGACCGTCATGTGCGGGTAAAGCGCATAGGATTGAAACACCATGGCGATGCCGCGTTGGGCGGGCGGCACATCGTTCATTCGCTCGCCATCAATCTCGAACGTGCCGCCAGAGATTTTTTCTAGGCCCGCAATCATCCGTAAAAGCGTGGATTTGCCGCAGCCCGACGGGCCGACGAACACGATCAATTCGCCGGTTTTGATGTCGAGATTGATGTCCTTGAGGACTTCGACTTTGCCGCCATAGGTCTTGGCGACATTCTCCAGTTTCAGATCTGCCATAGTCTCTCTCCCCTCGCCTCTTAGATGTTTTCGCGCAGCATGATTGCCGGTTGCCACGGTCCAAGATGCAGTTTTCCGTCCTCCATCGGCGAGGCGGAATTCAATTCGCTGCCGACCTGATACCAATCGCCCTTTGGCGTCTCCAACGTGGCCGGTTGATCCGACAGGTTGAAGGCACAAAACAGCTCTTCTTCGTCATTCTTGCGGGTGAAGATCAAACAGGTATCTTCGACCCGCATATCCACCATCTCACCGGTTTTGAGCGCCTGATGCGCATGGCGAAAGGCAATCGCGCGACGGTAGTGATGCAGCAAGGCACCCGGTTCTTCTTCCGATTGCGCCACCGCCAGCGGCAAATGATCGGGGCTCACCGGCAACCATGTTTGTCCAGAGTTGGAGAAACCACCGTGATGGTTCGAGCGTTCCCATACCATCGGCGTGCGACAGCCATCGCGGCCTTTGAAATCCGGCCAGAATTGGATGCCGTAGGGGTCCTGCAGGTCTTCAAAGGCCAGTTCGGCCTCCGGCAGACCCAGCTCTTCGCCCTGATAGATACAGGCCGATCCGCGCAGGCACATCATCAAGGTAGTAAAGGCGCGCGCGCCCGCCGGGCTGAGATTCCAGCGCGTCATGTGGCGCACCACATCATGATTGGAATAGGCCCAACAGGCCCAACCATCCGGGGCGGCCTCGGCGACGTTGTCCATCACCTCTTTGATGTATTCCGGCGACGGCGTGTCCCCAGACAACAGCTCGAACGCATAGCACATATGCATGAGATCATTGCCCTTGGTGTATTCGCCGAGGATCTCCAATCCGCGCTGTTCATCCCCGACTTCGCCAACCGCCGCCGCATTGTGCGGCTCCATCACCGCGCGCAGCTTGCGCAGGAACACAAGGTTCTCAGGCCGGGATTTGTCGTAGATATGCTCTTGCCAGTTGTACGGATTGACCGCTGGCGCAGTTTTTGCCGTGCGCCGTTCTGGAGCCAAAGGAGGATTGTCGCGCAACTCGGCGTCATGGGTGTAAAAGTTGATCGTGTCCAAACGGAACCCATCCACCCCACGCTGCAACCAGAATTCGGCCACGTCCAAAAGCGCGGCTTGCACTTGCGGTTCGTGGAAATTCAAATCCGGCTGCGAGGTCAGGAAGTTGTGCAGGAAATACTGCATCCGGCCCGCGTCCCATTGCCAGGCAGAGCCGCCAAAGATCGACAGCCAGTTGTTCGGCGGCGTGCCATCCGGTTTGGCATCGGCCCAGACGTACCAATTGGCCTTGTCATTGTCATGTGAGCTGCGGCTTTCCTTGAACCACGGGTGTTGATCCGAGGTGTGCGACAGGACGAGGTCGATCAGAACCTTGACACCATATTGATGCGCCGTGTCGATCAGCGCGTCGAAATCGGACAGATGGCCGAACATCGGGTCCACGTCGCAGTAATCCGAGACGTCATAGCCGAAATCCTTCATCGGCGAGGTGAAGAATGGCGAAATCCAGATCGCGTCAACGCCCAGCGAGGCGATATAGGGTAAGCGTTGGACGATGCCCAACAGGTCGCCAATACCGTCGCCATTGCTGTCTTGGTATGAGCGCGGATAGATCTGATAGATCACCGCGCCGCGCCACCAATCTTTTTCGCGCGTAAAGGGTTTCATGGGGGAGGAGGAGATTACGTTCATGCAAGATGCTCTTTGATTTTTCGCTGATTATTTAACAGACCCGGCCAGCAGGCCGCGGACGAGGTATTTTTGCATAAAGAAGAAGACGGTCAGCGGCACCGCGATCGACACGAAGGCCGCCGTGGCCAGGATTTCCCAATTGCCGCCGCGTGTGCCCAGAAGTTCGACGATCTGGCGGGTCATCACCGTGGTGTCGCCGGAACTGTCGATCAGGAACACGAGGGCGACCAAAAGGTCGTTCCATGTCCATAGGAATTGGAAGATCGCGAAAGACGCCAGCGCCGGGAAGGACAGCGGCAGGATGATTTTGGTGAAAATCTGAAAATCCGTCGCGCCGTCCACACGGGCGTTCTCGATGATGTCTTTCGGCAGACCGACCATATAGTTGCGCAACAGGTAGATCGCCAGCGGCAGACCAAAGCCCGTATGCGCCATCCAAACGCCAAGATAGCCCTTGGAGGACACCGCCTCACCCGGTTCAAACCCCAACAGCCGTCCAAGGCCGTTGACGGTGGCAAAGCGGCGTAGGTTGTCAGGGTCTGGGGTGCCCAAAAAGGCAATCGTCGCCTCCACCACCGCGCCGTGGAAACTGAGCAAGGGAATGAGCGCCAGTTGCAAAGGCACGACCAGCAACGCCACCACAGCCGCAATCAACAGCGCGCGTCCTGGGAAATCCATCCACGCCAAAGCATAGGCGGCAAAGGCCGCGATCAGGATCGGGATGATCGTGGCCGGGATGGTCACCGTGAACGTGTTGAGAAAGGCCTTGCCCATCTTGTCGGTGGCCTGACCAGAAAACAGCACGGTTTTGTAGTTTTGCAAGGTGAAGGTTGGCGGCGTTTTGGCGGTCAAAAACACCCGTTCACCGCGCGATCCGGTAAATTCTGTCTCGCTGAGCAAGGTGTAATCGCCATTTTCCGTGACGGTCAATTGCCCGTCCTCACCCAGATCGGCAGTGTCGCCGGGCTTGTAAGCATTGATGTCGCGCGAGGAGGTGCCCCAGACGGAAACGGTGCCAATCGGCAGGCCATCCTGTTCAAACAGGTTGCCTTCGATCACATAGGCGCCGTCGATCTGTTGCTGAAGCGCCGGATCGGCGGTGCGGATCATCACATTCTGCTCTTGCGGGAACAGGGCTTTCCACCAGCCGGAGCCGGAGATTTGATCCGCTGAGCGGAATGAGGAGACCAAAAGCCCCACGGTCGGGAACATCCAAAGAAAGACCAGAACGGCCACCGAAATGTGGACGGCCCAGGTCAAGGAGGACTTTTTGCCGGCAATATTGTCCATAGGTCCTGTCCTTTATTTCATTTCTTTGCGGGCGTTGTAGACGTTCCACACCAAGATCGGCGTGACCAAAAGCATGATCACCATCGCGGCGGCGGAGCCCACGCCCCAGTCATTGGCACGGAACAATTTGTCATACATGTAATTGGCCAAAACCTGGGTTTCCCATTGGCCGTTGGTCATCGCAAAGACGATGTCAAAGACCTTGAGCACAGTGATGGTGATCGTCGTCCAGACCACCACAATCGTGCCCATGATTTGCGGGATTTTGATTTTGAAAAAGATCTGAAACGGGTTGGCGCCATCGACAATCGCGGCCTCAATCGTTTCTTCGGGCACACCGCGCAAGGCGGCGGACAAGATCACCATGGCAAAACCGGTTTGAATCCAGATCAGCACCACCATCAGGAAAAAATTGTTCCAAAACGGCAGGGTCAAAAACGTATGCGGCTCACCGCCCAAAGCGACGAGGATCGCGTTGAGAATGCCGATCTGTTCGGTGCCCAACGGGCGCGCGTCATAGACCAGTTTCCAAATCACCGCCGCGCCGACAAAGGAGATCGCCATGGGCATGAAAATCAAAGACTTGGCAATCGCACCCCAGCGGATGCGGTCGGTCAATTGCGCCACCAAAAGCCCCATGGCAGTGGAGGCGGCAGGCACGACCAAAAGCCACAAGGCGTTGTTGCGCATCGCCTCCCAGAATTTCGGGTCGATCGACATTTTTCGGTAGTTTTCAAGCCCAATAAACGCCCCGCCCATGTCGCGATCTGTGAGCGAGAGGCGCAGCGTCTCAACCACCGGATAGGCCAGATAGAGGCCCAACGCCGCAAGTGCGGGGAACAGAAACAACCAAGGTCGGATCAAATTGGCGCGGTTGATGTTTCGGCCTGCGTGTGTGCCACGGGCCGGAAAAATCACCTTGTCCAAGAGAATATTGGAGAAATAGAAATAGCCGATGCAGGCGCTGACGCCGATAGCAATGGTCAAAAGACCTTGGACTGCTGGATGCATGTGCCCCTCCTTTTGCTTTGAGAGCCTCTTTGAGCTCCAAATCCGTCGTTTCTCAGCACATCGTGGTGCACTGAGCTTCGCTTATGTTCCGTCTCGGGGTCGATGGTTCTCTACATCCATCGAACACGAAAAGGCGATTTCGCGCAACTGCCGCGCTCCATCTGCTGCGGTGTTTTCAACCGTAACAGGAGTTCTGCGTCTTGCGATGTGAAATCTGTTTCCGGGGCCATGAAAACAGACTGTGGTCTCCCCTGCCCTTGGCCTGAACACACAGGCAGCAAAGAGAAATACGCAAGAGCAAAGGCGACCCGAGAACCAATCTCCCCGGATCGCCCGACATTGTCTGATTATTTCAGGGCATCCCAAGAGGCCTGAATATCGTCCGCCACGTCTTCGGCCGATTTACCGCCGGCGTAGTTGACCATTTCCGTCCAGAACGAGCCTGCGCCCACGCCACCCGGCATCAGGTCAGACCCGTCAAAGCGGAATGTTGTCGCGTTGAGCAAAATCTCGTTCATCGCCGCCGTCGGCGCATCGCCGAATTTCGACGCGTCCACGCCTTTGTGCGGCGTCAGGAAACCACTTTGGGACATCCAGGCTTCGTGGGCTTCAGGAGTCTCAAGGAACTTGATGAACTCCTGTGCCGCCGGGCTGTCATTGGTGATGGCCCACAAGGTGCCAGCACCCAAAACCGGATTGCCGAGGTCTTTTTCAGCATAGGATGGGAAGTAGAAGAAATCCGCGTCTTCGCCGACAACCGTGCCTTCCGGGAAGAAGGCCGGAATGAAGGACGCCATACGGTGCATGTAGCACTGCGGCGGCGAGGTGAAGAGACCTTTCGGACTGTCGCGGAAATCGGTCGAGGCCACGGCCCCTGCTCCACCAGACACATAAGCGTCATTGCGGGCGAACCAGCCGAATTCTTTGATCGCCTCAACGATGCGCGGATCGTTGAACGGGATCGAGTTGTCGACCCAACCGTCATAGACATCCGGGGTTTGGGTGCGCAGCAACAGGTCTTCGACCCAGTCAGTCGCCGGCCAGCCGGTCGCACCGCCGGATCCCAAACCAATACACCACGGCGTTTCGCCATCGGCGACGATTTGGTCGGTCAGGGCTTTGAGCTCTTCCATCGAGGTCGGGATGTCATATCCGGCATCTTCAAAGTTTTCCGGCACATACCAGACCAGAGATTTCAAATCGACCTTGTAGAAAAAGCCATAAAGCGCGTCGTTGCCGTCAGGGCCCGCGTAAGTGCCCAGATCAATCCAGGATTGACCCGCCGCATAATTTTCTTTCACCCACTCTTCGGTGCCTGCAGGCAGCGGTGTGAGGAAGCCGCGTTTGGCCATATCTGCCGCAAGACCCGGCTGCGGGAACACAGCGACGTTCGGGGCAGAACCGGCTTCGGCGTCGATCATAATTTGTTGTTCAAAACTGTCAGACCCAACGTAACGCACATCCGCGCCGGTCTTTTCTTCAAAAATGGCGAGCACTTTTTCGACCATTTCCTGGTCAGCACCGATCCAAGGGCCTGCAATCGTCAATTGTTGGCCAGCAAGGTCTTGTGCCTGCGCCGCACCCGCGAGCAAAGCCAGAGTGGCCGCCCCCGTAAGAAGTGTCTTTTTCATGTAAACCTCCCAGTTTTCATACCCCGACATGGGCACACTAAGCCTAGCGCTATCAGGTGAGAAATCAAACAGTTTCCAAATACCCAAAGCGCTTTGACACGCCGTAGATTCCCTCAAGTTATCCTAAGAGTCAATGACAACGATCAACCTTTCGGGGTTCACTGTGCGAAAATACCCCGTATAAGGTTTCCCTTACGGCAGATCTCTGATGTGACGACATAAAAACGACCAATGGCATATCGGAATACTGCCCAAAGCCGCTTTACCTGTGGCCAAAGAACCCTCTAGCGTGGCAGTCAGCCAACCAAACACTACGAATAAAATACTACGAATAAATGGATGCCCCATGAATCTCAAAGAGCTTTCAGAACTGCTTGGCCTGTCTCAGACAACCGTGTCACGCGCCCTGAACGGCTACCCCGAGGTGTCAGAGAAAACCCGAAAAAAGGTCGAAGCCGCAGCCAAACAGCACAATTACACGCCCAATACGCGGGCCCGTGGCCTAGCCACCGGGCGCAACCATGCGGTGGGGCATGTGATTCCCCTCTCCACCGAACATGAGGTGGTGAATCCGGTCTTCACCGACTTTATCGCCGGGGCCTCAGAGGTCTATTCGCGCGAAAACTATGACATGCATTTGACGGTTGTGCCCGATGCCTCTGAATCAGATGCCTATCGCAAAATCGCCGCCAAAGGCTCGGTCGATGGCGTCATCGTGCATGGCCCGAAAGACGACGACCCGCGCATCAAGTTGTTGCGCGAGATCGGGATGCCTTTTGTCGTGCATGGCCGATCTGGCTCGACGGACGAGCAGCAATATTCCTGGGTCGACATGAACAACACCCGCGCCTTTGAACGGGCCACCCAGTTTTTGCTCGATCTCGGCCATCGGCGCATCGGCCTTTTGAACGGCTTGGAAACGATGGATTTCGCCGCCAAACGACGCCTCGGCTATCGCGCGGCGCTTGAACAGGCTGGTGTGCCCGAAGACGACGCCCTCTGCTACTCCTCTGAAATGACAGAGGAATATGGATTTTCAGCGACGACGAAAATGCTCGCCTTGGAGAGCCCACCCACTGCTTTGCTGGCCTCGTCGATCATCGTCGGCTTTGGCGTGCGCCGCGCGCTTGATGCGGCGGATTTGAAAATTGGAAAAGACGTTTCGCTGATCATCCATGATGACGATCTCTCCTACCTGCGCAACGGCAACAGCGAACCGATTTATACCGCCACCCGGTCTTCTGTGCGGCAAGCCGGACGGATTTGCGCCGAAATCTTGATGGATATGATCGTCAATCCCAACCGTCCGGCGCAGCATGTGCTTTTGGATGCGGAGTTGATTATCGGCCACACCACCGGTCCCGCACCGCAGGGCTGAGCCTCCACACAACCGCGCCTTTCGCCAAACGCCCTGATCCAGACAAAGAATCTTTAAAACAAATCATCAAAGCGCTTTGACATCCCGTGAACTCCACCTAAAACGTTATAGACTCATTGAAATGGCCACTCACCTCACCTCAGATTCCTTTAAATTTGAGGCGACCCGGTGTCAGGCAGGCCGAAACCAAACACGACCCCCGAAAGGACTCCCCATGATGGGCCGCACAAAAACACGGCAGCTTTTGACCCGAAAAGATTTCCCGGACGACTTTATATTTGGGGCCGCCACGGCCGCCTATCAGGTCGAAGGCCATCAATTCGGCGGCGCGGGCTCGACCCATTGGGACACGTTTGCCGCCACTCCCGGCAATGTGATCAACGCCGAAGACGGCGCGAAAGCCTGTGATCAATATCACCGTTATGGTGAGGATATGGACCTGTTGCAGGCCGGGCATTTCGACGCTTACCGGTTTTCGACAAGCTGGGCACGGGTGCTGCCCGAGGGGCGTGGGCAGGTCAACCAAGAGGGCTTGGATTATTACGACCGCCTCACCGACGCCATTTTAGAGCGTGGGTTGCAGCCGCATCAGACGCTCTATCATTGGGAAATGCCCTCGGCTTTGGCCGATCTGGGCGGCTGGACCCACCCGGATGTGCACAATTGGTTCGGCGATTATGTTGAGATCATCGACGCCAAAATCGGCGACCGCATGGCCTCCATCGCCACGATCAACGAACCGTGGTGCGTCGCCTACCTGTCGCATTTCATCGGCGCCCATGCGCCCGGAAAACGCGACATCCGCGCCACCTCCCGCGCCATGCATCATATTCTCAAAGCCCACGGTGAGGCGATGACCCGGCTGCGTGCCAAGGGCCGGGACAATTTGGGCATCGTGTTGAATTTCGAATACCCGACCCCGGCCTCAGACGCCCCCGAGGACATCAAAGCGGCAGCCGTTCAGGACGCGATCTACAACCGCTGGTTCATCGAAGCGATCACCAAAGGCACCTACCCCGCCGAGGCACTCGAAGGCTTCGCCCCGCATATGCCAACCGGCTGGGAAGACGATCTCAAGACCCTGATCCATCAGCCGCTCGACTGGCTTGGCGTCAATTATTACACCCGCCACATCCACGCCCATGATCCCGAGGCCGCCGCCTGGCCGCACACCAAAGAGGTCGCCGGACACCGCGCCACCACCCAGATGGGCTGGGAAATTTACCCGGAGGATTGCACCTTTTCCTGACATGGCTCTCGGAGCGCTATGTCGGAGATTTGCCGATCTATGTGACGGAAAATGGCATGGCTTGGGAGGATCATGTCCGAAACGGTGTGGTGAATGACCCAGAGCGCTGTGACTTTATCCAAGACCACCTTGCCATGATGAAACAGGCGATTGAGGACGGCACAAATCTCAAAGGCTTTTTCTATTGGTCGCTTTTGGACAATTATGAATGGGCGTTTGGCTATGAAAAACGCTTTGGTATCGTCCATGTGGACTTTGAGACATTGCAGCGCACCCCCAAAGCCTCTTATCACATGTTCAAAGACATCCTGACGCGGAGCTGACCCATGAGCCGACATCCTGCCGACACCCTAACCCTTGTGGCCGATATTGGCGGCACCAACACGCGTGTGGCACTGGCCGATGGGGTCGATCTTTTGCCAGACACGATCCGGCGCTATTCCAACCGCAAATTCCCCGGTCTGGAAACAGTATTGCGGCAATATATCGGCGAAGAAGACGGTGTGGATTGCAAAGGCGCCTGTGTGGCTGTGGCGGGCCCTGTGCGTGACGGCGTTGGCACGATGACCAATCTGGACTGGACCATTGACAGCGACACGCTGCACCGCGCCACCGGGGCGGAACATGTCGCCATTCTCAATGACCTGCAAGCGCAGGGTCACGCTTTGGGCTTTGTCGATGAGGCCAATATCCGCCCGGTGATTGCCGCCGCCCCTGCTGCGCCTCAGGCGGTGCGCCTTGTGGTGGGGGTCGGCACCGGGTTCAACGCCGCGCCGGTGTTTGAAACCGATACAGGCCGGTTTGTCGCCCCCTCTGAATGCGGTCATGCCAACCTGCCGATCCGCAATGAACATGAGCTTGAACTGTGCCAATTCGTCGAAACCGCGCATGGATTCCCGGCCGTTGAGGACGTTTTGTCCGGACGCGGACTTGAACGGGTCTATCTGTTTTTGGGCACGCAGGCGGGGGACGCGCATGAAAAATCTGCTGCCGAAATTATGGCCGGTGTCGAAGATGGCTCTGATCCCCGTGCCATTGAGGCCGCGCGGCTCTTTGTCAAAATTCTCGGCACTGTGGTGGGCAACCTGTCACTGATCCAATTGCCCTTTGGCGGCGTCTATCTTGTCGGTGGTGTGGCCCGTCACATCGCGCCCTATCTTGAGCCATTCGGTTTCTCGGACGCCTTCCGCGACAAGGGGCGCTTTGCCGGTTTCATGAAAAACTTTTCGGTTTCCGTGATTGAAGACGACTATGCCGCCTTGACCGGATGCGCCTCTCATGTGCACAATATCTACCCGTAAATACCTGTTAAAATTTATAAAAAGGCTCCGAACGTCAAAGTTCGGAGCCTTTTTGCGTGATCTGATAAAAATGGAACAACGTAACTTCGTTTTAACTCCCTTGCCCTTACACCAGTCGATGTGACCGCAGATGTAAGGGAATTTTTAGATGTCTTTCCACTGCCGAAAATTAGGAGCGCCTGCATGACCACGCATGTTCAACTCCACGACCGGCTCGACTATCAATCCGTGGCTCCGCTTTTGAGCGAATTGAAATCCATCACCGACGCTGAGTTGGTGATTGACGCAAGCAATGTGCGCCATCTTGGCAGTCTGCCCCTTCAGGTGATCTTGTCCTGCGTCAAATCCCGTGCCGCCGAGGGCAAAACCACGCGTTTGGCCAATGCCTCCGACGGTTGCGTCGATATTTTGAGCCTTTTTGGCTTCTCTCCTGAAACCCTGACCCAACCGGAGGCCTGGACATGAGCCTTGAAGTCCTCGCTGTCGATGACAGCCGCACCATGCGAGATATGCTAAATCTCGCCCTCTCCTCTGCCGGCTTTACCGCCCATCTCGCCGAAGATGGCGTGCATGGCCTCGAAGTTCTCGAAGACATCGAACCGGATGTCATCATCACCGACATAAATATGCCCCGCATGGATGGGTTTGGCTTCATCGACGCCGTGCGCTCCGAGGAAAAATGGAGCCGCATCCCCATTCTCGTGCTGACGACCGAAAGCGCCGATGAGCTCAAAGCAAAAGCCCGCGCCGCAGGGGCGACCGGTTGGATTGTAAAACCATTTGATCCCGCCAAGCTCGTCAAGGCCCTTCAAATGGTTGCTGGTTAAGAGGTTCCTCATGTCCGACCCAATGGCAGAAATCCGCGCCTCATTCTTCATCGAATGTGAAGAACTCCTGGAAAGTCTTCAGGATGGCCTTCAAATGATGGATGACGGCGATACAGACTCGGAGACGATCAACGTCGTTTTCCGCGCCGTACATTCCATCAAAGGCGGTGCGGGTGCCTTTGGGCTCGATGACCTCGTGCGGTTCGCACACCGGTTTGAAACAGCCATGGATGAGGTGCGCACAGGACGTTTCGTCCCCGATGCCGAAGCCATCCGTCTCTTTTTTGCCTGTGCCGATATTCTGGGCGACCTGGTGCGCGCCGCACGCGATGAGGAAACCGTCTCAGAGGATATCACCGGACCCGCGCTCGAAAAAATCGACGTGCTGGTCGGCTTGGAAGAGGAAGAAGAAGAAGAGCTCGACTTCACCCCGGCCACCCTCTCTTTTGATCTGGATATAGGTGGCGATCTGGGCGGGTTGCCCAACCTGCCGGACCTCCCTGATCTAAGCACATTCCCAACCGCGTCTGAGACAGAAGATGAGATCACGGAGTTCTCTCCTGTTGGCGGCGCAAAAGGGTTTCAGGTGATTTTCAAACCTGAGGATTCCCTTTACGCCTCTGGCAACGAACCTCTCTACCTGTTCCGCGCCCTGCGTGACTTGGGTGACATCTCTGTCGTCTGTAAATGTAGCGCTCTTCCCGATCTCGATCACCTCAACCCGGACACTGGGTATCTGTCGTGGGTGGTAACGGTTCACACTGAGGAAGCGGAACTCTCTGTGCGCGAAGTCTTCGAATTTGTCGACGGCCTGTGCCTCCTCGAAATATCGCCGCTCTCTGGGCGCGCGCCAGCAGCACTTCCAGACCTGCCTCCGGCGATATCCGCGCCTGCCACTCCCCCCAAGCCGGAACAAGCCGCTCCTACGCCCTTGGTCCCGTCGCCTCCAATCATCCCCGACATCGAAATGCCCAACGCACCTGTGGCCCCTGTCGTAAAATCAGCGCCAATCGCTTCGGTGTCCGACGACGCCGAGGATGAATTTTCGCTCTCATCCCCCAACGCGACGAGCGGCTCAACGAAAACAACCGGCACGCCCACACAACCGCGCGCCACTGTTCGTGTCGATCTCGAAAGAATTGATCGCCTTGTCAATCTGGTCGGCGAATTGGTCATCAATCAGGCGATGCTCAGCCAATCTGTCGCAGAAGCGGGCCTGCCTCCGAACTCTCCAGTTTCAACGGGGTTGGAAGAATTTCTTCAACTGACGCGCGACATCCAAGAATCCGTCATGATGATCCGCGCTCAACCGATTAAATCGCTCTTTCAACGCATGGGGCGTATCGTGCGTGAATCTTCTGCCTCTGTCGGTAAAGAGGTCAGACTTCACACCGATGGTGAAAACACAGAAGTCGACAAAACCGTTATCGAACGTCTGGCGGATCCGCTGACCCACATGATCCGCAATGCCGTCGATCATGGCTTGGAAAGCCCGGAAATGCGCCTCGCAGCAGGCAAACCTCGTGAAGGCCACGTGACCCTCACCGCGCAGCATCGCTCGGGTCGCATTGTCATTGAGGTGGCCGACGATGGTGCCGGCATCAACCGTGAGCGCGTGAAAGAAAAAGCGATCGAAAAAGGACTCATTCCTCCCGATGCACAGCTCTCAGAGTCCGACATTGACAACCTGCTGTTCTTGCCCGGCTTCTCGACGGCCTCAGCCATTTCCAACCTGTCCGGTCGCGGCGTCGGCATGGATGTCGTCAGAAGCTCAATCCAGTCTCTGGGCGGCCGCATCAACATCACCTCTCAGGAGGGAAAGGGCACAACATTTTCAATCTCCCTCCCTCTCACTCTCGCCGTTCTCGATGGTATGGTGGTGCGCGTGGCCGATGAAACACTTGTCGTCCCCCTAAATGCCATTCTCGAAACGCTCACCCTGACCGATGGAGATCTAAAAGCGCTCGGCCCAGAAACCCATGTTGTCCAAATCCGTGGCGGCTTTGTCCCTCTTCTCGACCTTGGTGCAGAACTTGGCTATCGCTCCCCATTGGACAGCTATGTCGGAGGAATTGTCTTGTTGATCGGTCAAGAAGACGGAAACCGGGCAGCGCTCGCTGTCGATGCAATCGAAGATCAGAGGCAAGTCGTCATCAAAGGTTTAGAGGGAAGCTATGGGCGCGTCCCTGGCATCGCCGCCGCCACAATTCTCGGCGATGGACAAATCGCGTTGATCCTCGATCCCATGGATCTTGTTAGCCAAGCTTCCGGTCGAACCAAAATCCGCCAGCCCCAGCATTCACTTGTAGGATAAGACAATGACTGACAACGAAAAACAGACTGACGCAACCTCGATCGAACTGTTGTCCTTCCGCGTTGGCGGCCAAGATTACTCTGTCGACATCATGTCGGTTCGCGAAATTCGAGGATCTGCCAGAGCAACCTCCCTGCCGCATGCGCCCTTTTTTGTTAAAGGTGTCATAAACTTACGCGGCACAGTTCTTCCGATCATAGACCTCGCTGCAAGACTTGGGTTGCAAACCGGTGAAGATACAGAGCGCAACGTGATCATCGTGGTTGACCTCGGAGGTCGCACCGCGGGCTTGATGGTCGATGCCGTCTCGGACATCCTTGCGATCCCGTCAGAAGAAATGCAACCGCCGCCAGATTTGGCGGCAGATGACGCGCGCACATTTGTTTCTGCTCTTACGATCGTTGATGGCCGGATGATCCGCATTCTTGACTTGGAGGCAGTGATGCCGCCCCAAGGAGAGGAGGTCGCTTGAGCGAGCTATCCATCATAAAAGGCCGCCCGGCGATCGAAAGCACAATTTCGGACCAAGCATTTGCTCGAATTGCTAAAATTGCTCTGCGAGAAGCAGGCATTGTGCTCGCGCCCTCGAAAATTTCTATGGTTAAGTCTCGTTTAACACGACGTTTGCGCGCTCTTGGCATGTCCAGTTTTGATTCATATCTAGACATTGTCGAGGCCGGAACCGATCAGTCAGAGATGGGCAACTTCGTTTCAGCGTTAACGACGAACGTTTCCCATTTTTTCCGGGAAAACCATCACTTCGATTTCTTGGCAAAAGTCATCCTACCATCGCTTCAACAAAAACTCGCGAATGGGGGGAAAGTCCGTCTTTGGTCAGCCGGGTGTTCAAACGGTCAAGAGCCATATTCAATTGCCATGACATTGTTGAATGCGGACCCAAGCTTAGCACGGAAGAACCTTAAAATCCTTGCAACCGATATTGATCCCGAAGTTTTAACTTTGGCAAAATCGGCACAGTACAAAGGCTCCCTGACCACGGGACTGACGGACGAAATCATCGCGAAACATTTCAGAAAATCCGAACAAGACGGTGAAGTTGTTTTAACTGTGAATTCAGATGTCCAAGATATGATTTCATTTCGTCAACTGAACCTACATGCCGAATGGCCAATGAAAGGAAGGTTTGACGCAATCTTTTGCCGAAATGTTGTGATCTATTTCGATGAGGAAACTCAAGTCCGTCTTTATCGTCGATATGCACAAGCGCTTGAAGAAGGCGGTTGGCTGATGCTCGGACATTCTGAACGCATTAACGATAGCGTCACCTCTCTGTTCAAGAATGCCGGTGTAACAACTTATCAAACTGTTCGTACCGAGACCCCATCCAGCCCAGTTGAGGGTAGAAATAGCAAAGGATCCAACTAATGGCACTTCGAGATCAACTTCGTGTCATTGTCGTGGATGACATGTCCACAAGTAGAGGCCTTATCGCCAATGCGCTTGACTCATTTGGCATTCGAAATGTCGCAAGTGCCGCTGACGGGCCTTCTGCTTTGCAAAAACTGGCCGTAGCTCCAGTACATCTTGTCATTTCCGACTACAACATGCCAGGAATGGATGGGCTACAATTGCTGCACGCGCT
This sequence comes from Roseobacter sp. TSBP12, assembly GCF_009129705.1. NCBI lineage: Bacteria > Pseudomonadati > Pseudomonadota > Alphaproteobacteria > Rhodobacterales > Roseobacteraceae > Roseobacter > Roseobacter sp. TSBP12. The sequence continues at coordinate 45,788 of NZ_PYIB01000051.1, read as the reverse complement.
TCGTTCCAATAGCGCGACGAGAGGTGTTGGTTTCCTCCTTATAACTGGGCGCGCAGATCGAGAGATCATTGACATGGGCAAACGTTTGGGAATGAACAATTTCCTCAAAAAGCCCTTCGATCCAGCCGGTCTAAGAGCGGCAATGGAAGCGATTGTGGGGAAACTGTGATGAAAGCAGTCCAAACAATCGCTGGCATCACTCAAACCGTCGAAGAGGCGGCGGCCATTCCAATGGCGACTCTCAACAAACGCATCCAAGATGAAATGGTCGCCTTGGTTATTCTCGCCGCCGAGGTCCAGATCGCACTTGGCCCCACATTGGCAGAAGCAAAAACGCTCTCGCCGGCTGTCCAGCGCAGCCTCCAGGCAATCGATCGTCTTCACCAAACGCTGGATGATCTCCAGAGAGTCATGGGACATCTCGCATCTGCGAATGGCGACCAAGCCGTAAAAATAGAGCCGTTAAGCGACGTTATACGCCTCCGTCACCTTGCGCATAAACTTTTCGATAACATTGATGCCCCCTTCGCTCTCTCCGAGGATGACTCTGGCGAGATTGCTTGGTTTTGAAGGCATTTCAGAGAGATGGCCCTAGATTTTCGACCCGTTTGCAGCCTGATTAAGGTGGATCATGGTTTCAGTTCAGGCTGCAAGTCTCATCGGTTTTGTTTTGCTGTCATAGGCCTGATCAGGGGCCAAGAGGCCATGGTCGAGGACTCTCCTTGCGTTGTTCAACCGAACGCCAGAACAGCCAGGCTATCGAATGCCGCGAGATTCTTTACCGATGGCGTACTCAGTTTTCCAAACTGACCTCAGAGCTTTCGGCGGAGAATATCCTACAACATCTCTCAGTCCAGCGTAACCACGCCATTGATATCACGGCTTCCTGCTGCCGATGTGCATGATGATCGCGATAAATCCCAACTTTCCCAAGCCGTTCTATTACACCGCCTTGAATGCACCCTATCTGCCGCTCAGCGCGGTCGTATGCTCGGCCATCCTGACCTGGTTGAATTGAACTGTGATGGTGACGATTTCATCAGAACCTCTTGCGTTCAAAACACCCTATCCGAAGAGATCGGCGGGAACGTAGCCCCCGACCTTCGCATCGGCCAGCCAGCGTCGGTGACCCGATGCGGAGACTCGCCGCCCAGAGATTTAAGAAACGAATGCCTCGCGCATATTGCGAAATGCACTACTCCCCATCATAAGACGGGTATCACCTCGCCGTCGCGGACCCCGCCGACAACGTGGAGCCGAGACAGCGGTTACACAGCGGGCGCCCGCCTCTTTGGAATTTCACAGGAGCCCGGGGATTCATCACCCCCCTTCCACAAGCCTCACCAGCCTAGGCAAGCACACGCTGTGCAGATCATAATGAGCAATGGCTCGGCGCCGGGCTTCCTGCCGCAACGCTAAGAAATGTTCCGGTTCTGCGAGGCATTCGATCAACTGTCGACTCCATCCTGAAACGTCAAAGAAATCGACAAGCAAACCATTTTCGCCATGTTCGATCACTTCCTCCACCGGACGTGTGCGCGAGCCTACGACGATCGCACCGGCAGCGAGCGCCTCAACCAGCGACCAGGATAGTACGAAAGGGTAGGTCAAATAGGCATGGACCCGGCTTACGTGAAGGAGATTAGTGAAAGTCGAATAGGGAACTTTTCCAAGAAAATGCACACGGTTCAGGTCGATTTTATCGCTGACTTCCGACAAAAAAATGTCTTTCCAGGTTCCACCTTGTTTGGGGGGGGAGCCGTAGCTGACCTCATCACCGCCGACAATCACCACCTGTGCTTGTGGCCGAGCGGCCATGACATCTGGCAGCGCTCGCATAAAGATATGATAGCCTCGGTACGGCTCGAGGTTGCGGTTCACAAAAGTCAGCACCTCGTCACCGGGTCTCAGAACTTTTCCGTTCGGCAATGTCAGGCTGGCCTCGGCGTTAGGCGCAAGCTTGGTGCAATCCACTCCATCGTAGACGACCTTGATCATAGAGCGCAAAGAGGGGGGGAAAGTTGAAGCTTGCCATTCCGTTGGAGACAGCCCCACATCGGCATGCAAGAGCGCTTGAGCCAGATAGGCTGCGCGAGCCTGCGCTATTATGAGATCATCAAATTTCGGGGATCGGAACTCCAAGTCAAAACCAACATCCGCCCCTTCACCACGGTAGTAAAACTCGGCATAAGAAAGCAATCGTGCCTCTGGCCAAATTTCCTTAAGAAACAGAGTTTCGCCCCATCCGGAATGCCCGATGATGACATCGGGTACATAGTTTTCTTGATCGCGCAGCTTCAGCGCGGCCCGGGCCACGGTTGCTCCACGATCAGAGTGAATGGCGTAGCTGCGCCCAAGCCGGGCGGCACGCGGATCGACAGGTTGACAATCATGTTTATAGTACCAGGTGGGGATTGAGCTTGTGCGCTTATTCTTTACATCGGTCAATGCGCGGCAAACGTGGCCACGCCGCGCAAGTTCAGGTGCCAGATATAGAAACTGACCGGGAAAGTTCTGATGAACAAAAAGAATTTCTAAAGGTCTGATCTTGTTCAAAGGCAGCTGTCGCATAGGTGATCTCTATCTTTCTCATGCGGATTCAAGTTTCAAATTCAATTCCTTGACTAAAACTCAACACGGAATGCTCCAGGGCCGCCAAACTTTTAAAGACAGTTCCAAATGCAGCGTCGAAGGTGGACTATTTCATGGCGGCAGCCACTCTGCGGTCTCTGCTCCATCCTCGAGATGTCCGCACACTCGCGATGCGCCACACGCCTCAAACCGCCCCTAACGCAGGCGGCAGGGGCGGTTTGAGGGCATGGATTTTGTCCGTTTCCTGAAACAGGCGTAAGGCGGAGTCAGCTCTGCCCCGCCATGAATCTCTCTCATTTTATCATGCGCTGATCTTCGCAGACTCATTGACCTGCGCCCCCGAATACTGCTGAAGAGGAAGCTGCCCATTGCGCGACAGCCGGCCCGCCATTGAGCGCGCGCGCCGCCCAGGGGCAAGCAGTCGCGCAGGTTCAAAGCGCTCATCGCGCTCGACATCTGCAGTGCGCAGTTCAGGGAAAATCGCGAAGATCTCGGCGATCTGGTCCGGGTGGATCGCCTTCAGCGCCTCAGGGCCGGTGAACAGCGATTCCGTCGGTGCGCCGTTCGACCAGACGATCTCGTGCTTATCAAAGAGAAAGTGGATATAGTCGATCTGCGGCAGATCCTGCGCTACCTCGATCCCGTCCAGTTCGAGAAGCTGTTTCGCCGCCACAAGAATTTCACGTGCGCCAAACATGCGCTCGGGCACCGGGCCGCGCACCAGAACGCGGTGCTGCGGCGAAACGATCAGGTCGCTTTCCGGCATGCCCTTGCCCAGGGCCCCTGCCCGAATCCGGATCGGACGCAGCTTCGGCGAGAGCGTGAGGTCACGCGCCGACAATGTGCGCCGACCGATCCAGCGGATCGGCTGATAGCCGCTGTCGAGCGTCAGCACCTTGTCACCCACCGCCAGATCGGCGGCGCGCAACTCGCCCTGCAGGGTGACGATCCGGGTGTCGGGGCCAAAGCACATGACATTGGTCTGATCCCAGGTCAGCCCGCCGGTGATGCCCGTCATGGTCAGCGTCGGACCGCTCATGTCGGTGCCATTGAAGCTGATCACACCATCGGCGAGGTCATCGTTCATCGCCGCAATCGGATGGACAAAGCTCGTACCGTTTGCGTCATTGTATGCCTGAAGCGTCGCGTCATTGAAGATGCCGCTCAGATCGACGAAATCATTGTTCGACTGATCCGCATCGGTATAGGGTCCGCCGCTGTCGGTGCCAAAATCGGTGATGACATCGTTGCTGGCCTCATCCCACACGAAGATGTCGTCGCCCAGCCCGCCGGTCAGCGTGTCGTCGCCCGCCTCCCCTTCAAGCCAGTCGTTGTCATCGCCGCCGTCAAGCAGGTCGTTGTCATCGCCGCCCCAAAGCGTGTCGTTGCCCGTATCGCCCAACAGCGTGTCTGCGCCCAACTCGCCTTGCAGCACATCATCGCCCGTGCCCCCCGCCAGCGCGTCGTTACCGTCGCCGCCCCAGAGCGAGTCGTTGTCGTCACCACCGCTCAGCGAATCATCGCCAGCGTCGCCGAGCAGCGCGTCATTGCCCGCCCCGCCAATCAGGGTATCGTTGTCGTCGCCGCCCCAAAGCGTGTCATGGCCATCGTTGCCCTCAAGGGAATCGGCGCCAGCCTCCCCCTGAATCACATCATCTCCGAGACCGCCCAGAGCTGTGTCATCGCCGCCGCCAGCCCAAACCGTGTCGTTGCCGTCGCCTCCGGCGATATAATCATTGCCACCGACACCTTGCCCGTCTGCCCGATCACCATAGAGCAGGTCATTCCCCGTTCCTCCATCAATCGTGTCGGAACCAAGCTGGCCATATATTGAGTCATCACCCGAGCCGCCTGACAGGGTGTCATTCCCGCCGCTGGTGGTCATGCTGGCGTTGTCGCCTTCGATATGGTCATTCCCGCTGCCACCAACGACGGCATCATTCCCGGCATCACCAAACAGCCTGTCATTATCGGCACCGCCATTCAGCGTGTCGTTGCCGTTACCACCGAACATCGTGTCGCGACCGGTGGTGTTTTCGTATTCGATCAGGTTATCATTGCCGCCGTTACCGTAGTACAGGTCGTTGCCGTTGCCGCCATAGATCCAATCGCCATTGGCAGTGGGATTCGTGCTTGGGTACAGCACCTGCGTACCGTTGCCGCCGCGCATCGTATCGTCGCCATCATGACCAAAATACCGATCGTTGGTATCGTCGTTGGTCCAGCTGTCGTTGCCGTTGGTGCCGTTGATGTCAGCCATTCGTACTCTTCCTTTAACCAAAAACACCCTAAACAAGTCTGCCCAGAGAATGGACAGACCCCATGCTGACTGCCTGCATCTCGGGACCATTAAGCAGGACCGAACTGGCTTTGACGAAAGCATCAGCCCTGCGATTCGGTCCATTTCTCTTCTGAGCGTCACGGATGAAGCCATGTCGCGCCATCTGCGAGCACCGCAGCCAAAACAATGTCAGGTGTCGGGAAAACGCCGAGGCCCCTTGATGGTCCGGCTGGTGGCCCGGCGGGCGGTCGCAGGCCCGGCGGAAGCGGCCCTAGCGCGGCGAAGCACCGGCGTCGAGCAGAGCCATCATCTCAGGGTCCAGTCGCGGATCATCCCTGGAAAAGACGCCGCAGGCCGCGAGGTCCGCCTTCTGCGGGATTCTTCCGGGCAGCCGCTTGAACACGATCGGCATCGAATAGATCGGGCGCGTGAGAGCATTGTTCGACGTCATCAGCATGCCGGTGAGGAAGGGCGTGGAGGGCAGCGCGGGAGGATAAAGCGCGATCGACTGCAGCCGCGCATTGGGGTGGCCGACGTTCTGCACATCGGTGATATAGATGCGCTCCCACAGCCATTGCGCGATACCATTGACCTTGATGGGGTGCCGGCTTCGCACAAGCGCGCCCTGCGAAGTCGCATACATGATCGTCTTGATCAGGGTGAGATCGCCTTCCTGCGAAATCACGGTATAGGCGCGCCCGATCCTGTCGGGGTTGCTGCGCAGCGGGGTGCAGACGTGATAGCAGCCACAGAACCGCGCGAGGATGCTGCGGGTCTGCACTGTGTTTGCAGCAAGGCCGTGATCACCTGCTGCATCTGGGTCGGAAGGCCCTTGATCCGCATCGGCGGGCGCCAGCGCGCCGCAAACCGCTCTGCTGGCAGCAGCAGGTCGTCTGGCTCCAGCTCAAAATGCGCGGCGATGTTCCGCAACGTCGCCAGTGACGGCATGCTGAGCCCGCTTAGGTATTTGCTCAGTTGTTGGCGGTTGATGCCGAGGGCTTCGGCTGCACGCGAGGTACTCGGATAATGGTGCACGAGCCGACGCAGATTTGTGGGGAATACTTTGTGCATATGACGCTCCACCTACCCTGCGAGATGCATCGCCGGTGTGCCGTCGGCGCGACACATACTGCTTTGGCGTTTTTCACACCGCTGCACCTGACGCCGAATTTGCAGGTGCCTTCGCGAAATACGCCGCCGAAACGATAAAAGAGGAAAAGACGATCACTTGGTACAGGGCGAAACTCTTACCCCTCTTGACGGGGCATGATCGAGTTTCGGCACAATATAAAAATATAATATAAAGATTATACCATACAACTAAAAGTTATCATCATACATGTGAAAGCTTACAACCCTTGTGACGGAGATGCTCCACCGAGACCTCCGCTCCTGACGCCCGCACAGCATGTCAACCGTGGAGCAAAATTGGCCACAGCGGCGGAGTAAAACCAGACCTGTCGGGAGTGGAGGGGGCCGATGCCGGAGAGGGCAGAATGCTACGCTAAGTGACCTACCACCGAACTTTCGTCAAGCCGCCGCGACCGGAGCCCGGTTGGTATTTACGCTGATCGGCGCAGATTGAACAATGCGTCACGCATCCACTCTCGATGACGCCACTCACCATTGTCCTCGACCCAATGGCGGACAAAGGCTCGTTACATCGGCTTTCCCAGCGCAATGTAGTGCCACTCGATCCGCTGCGCGGCGCCGAAGGTCAAGATTGCGTTACTGGTCAGTTCCGTGCCGTAGTCTCGGACGATCATCGTCCAACGCCTTCAGCCGCTTGGCCTTCGATACCGTCATGCCGCCAAACTTGGCCTTCCAGTAGTAGAAAGCGCCTTCCAACATGCCATGCGTGCGACACGAATTCGCGCACTTCGCGCCCGCCTCGTGGTCAGCCAGGATGCCGATAATCTGCTCGTCGGTGAATCGCGGTCACTTCATTGTCCGGTAATCCCCCCATTTTGAATGGGGTCCAGCCGTAGAGCTCATGCGGCTGTTTTCAGTTTTCTGGCGAGGGTCATGCCGCCGATCCCCATGTTGGGTCGCTGGTTGTTGTATGTCCAGATCCATTCAGTTGCGCCGGACTCTCATCAACAATCAACGGTGGAGGAAAAATCCAGTGGCAGGTCACAGCTTGTCTGCCACTTCCTTCGAAGTTTTGGGATTCTTCATCATCTCGGTCTCAGAAGCGATCAGATGAACCAGACATCCTCTGTTGCTCAATGCCTCGAATGACTCCCATGGGCGTGGATGTCTGACACCTAAAACAATTCAATATCATTCGTTTTTTCAGGTTTTGGAACCGCTTCAATCACGCGAGAATCGGCGACGAGCTTTTGCCTCGCCTTACCTAGGGCCGGCATAAATTCAATCCTACGGGCTTGCACACCTCCAAGGCTTTGACTGTCACATGGAATGCCCTCGCGCTGTAGGTAAGAAAGCACAAAAACTCCATTTTCATTCCCCGCATTGGTCAACCCCTTATACATCTCGGCACCGCCAAAAACTTTGGCGCGAATACGGCCACGGACTGCGCCGGCTCGCGTAAGAGCATTTATCAAAAGCTCCATAGCATTTGCACCAAATGAGCTGATGTCATTGCGCGATGACGGACCATCAGGAAGTAGAAAATGATTCATACCACCAACACCTGCGACTGGATCCCAGAGGCAGGTGGCAACGCACGAACCAAGAATCGTCGAAATGACAGTGTCTTCCGTATCGCCAATCGCGTATTCGCCTTGAGCAATATATGTGGATTTCTCTAAGGTCTTTTTTTGAGAAATTGTAGTCATTCTGCCCTCACGCCAATAGGAGTTTCGGCAAGTTGCAAGATCTCTTGTCCAAACTTGTCAAGGTCGGCCCATTTTTCGACCCCGCCCAATTCTCCGGCAACGCGAGGCATTCCAAAGACAACGCATGTCTCTTTGCTCTGACCAATGGTTTTCGCGCCTGCCTCTCGTAGTGCGCGCATCCCTTCGGCCCCATCCCGGCCCATGCCAGTTAAAATACCCGCGACAACTTTGTGAGCCATGTGACGGGCAGACAGAAACATGGAATCCACGGAAGGTCGGTGTCCTGACACAAGGGGTCCCTCAAAAAGACTGACGCGCAAAGTGGTAGTTCCCTCAATATTGAGATGATACGCCCCCCCTGGCGCAATCAGAACTTGTCCCGGGATCAAGGGCATTCCATCGACCGCGAGTCTGACTTCTGGTGCGACCAAGGGATTGAGGCGTGCGGCAAAGCTTACCAAAAACGGCTCCGGCATATGTTGAGTGATAAGCGTAGGGGGGCAATCAGAGGGAAAGCTCTGCAAAGTGCGTTCAATTGCATCGACAGCCCCAGTCGATCCCCCTATCAAACAAATACGTTGAAATGTTCGATTTTGGCGCGGCGTTATCGTCTGGTTTTTAGGACGTGGTCCGGACACTCTTGCTCTTGCAGCGAGGACAACAGTATCAGCCAACTTTGAAAACGTATCCTCACTGGCCCCAACTTTCGGTTTTTCAACACAATCGATTGCTCCCAAAGACATTGCTTCAACCGCAACATCACTTCCTTTGCGGGTCAAGGTGGACACCATTATGACTGGCATCGGTCGATGCCGCATCAGCCGATCCAAAAACTCAAGCCCGCTCATGTTGGGCATTTCGATATCAAGCGTCATTACATCTGGTCTATAGGTGTTTACAGCATCCCGCGCTTCACGCGCGGTTCCGGCTTCCGCGATGACTTCAAGGCGGGGGTCGGCTTCGAGGATAGACCGAATGAGGCGACGCATGGTCACTGAGTCATCGACAATCAAGACACGTAGCGGTTTCACACATAACTCCCGTTGAACCAATTGTTGAATGCATTGGCGCGTTCTAAGGCCTGAGGCCAATCTGCTTGCTTAAAAATCTTCCCAGTCGTCCTCGACCACAGGCTGACTTGGACGCGGTGCGGCATTCACTACCTGCTTCACGGGGACGTCATGTGGCCTTGGTTTTGCGATTGGGGTCGGAACTGCCTCTTTTCTCTGATCCACACTTTGTGCGCGGACAGTTTTTTTTGTATTTAAGCTCGCTCCAATCGAGAAACGAGATGTTGTCACAATGAGGTTTTCGGCTTCGCGTGTCAGCGAATGGCTCGCAGCCGTTGTTTGTTCAAACATGGCAGCGTTTTGTTGCGTCACTTGGTCCAGTTGATTGACCGCAACGTTAATTTCGGCGAGCCCGGAAGATTGCTCTCGGGAAGAAACTGCGATTTCGGAGACGTTTAGTGAAATTTCGGAAACCGAACTCACAATGCCACGCAAAGCTTCACCTGTTTCACCAACGAGACCAACACCTCGTTTCACCAAAGTACCCGACTTAGAAATCAAATCATTGATTTCCCGCGCCGCGTCAGAAGATCGCTGCGCGAGCGCTCGGACTTCCGAAGCAACCACGGCAAACCCACGCCCCGCCTCTCCGGCTCTTGCGGCTTCAACCCCCGCATTCAGAGCCAGAAGGTTGGTTTGGAAGGCAATATCATCAATCACAGATGTGATTTTGGAAATCTGATTGGAAGAACTTTCGATTTGGCTCATCGCTTCAACGGCTTCTTGCACGACCACACCTGAAGCTTCAGCATTTGCTTTCGCCGTCTCCACCATGTCACTGGCTTGATTGGCCCCTTCAGCCGCCGAACGAACCGAGGACGTCAATTGGTCCAATGCTGTCGCCGTCTCCTCAAGGGTTGCAGCTTGTTTTTCTGTTCGACGCGACAAATCATCAGCGGCATTAGATATTTCGGAGGCTTCGCCGCGGATCATGTCGGCATTTTCAACAACACTGCGCATCGCAGTCAGAAGGTTTTCAATGGCTTCATTAAAATCGAAGCGAAGCGTTTCATATTCAGGGGCAAATTTATCGTCAATGCGAGATGTCAGATCACCACTGGCCAGCTTTTTGAGACCGACGCGCAATCCTTCAACAACGCGATCCTGCTCTGCCTGCATCCGTTCACGTTCGGCTTCGGCGGCGATGATCGTAGCTTGGCTCTCAGTGATATCTGTGCCGAGGAGAATAATTCGAAACGGGCGGCCTGAGGCGTCGGTGACCGGGCTAAAGGTACCGTCGAGAATGGAGGTATGGCCTTCTTGATCCAAGAGTTTGAAACGCCCTTGGACATTTTCACCTCGGATCAAACGACCCCAAACCGCTCCATTTTTTTCTGCAAGCGATGCATCAAAGTTGAAGATTGAATCTTGGCCGACACCGACCAAATCATCAACCTCCATACCAACCATGCGGGCAAAATTTTCGTTGACCTTGGTGAATTGGCCATCAACGCTAAACTCCGCTTTGACTTGGATACTGTCCAAGGCGGAAATCACCGCTTGGTTGGTGCGAATGTCCGTGGCATCTTGCCACTCCATAACACACCCTATCTGTTCCCCTTCAAGACTGACAACTGAGTTTACGACCAAGGAGAAGTGAACATCACCCACCCGCATATCGGTTGAAAAGGGCATCTTTGAGGTATCAGACAGGACGGCACGAATGCGGCCAGGCTCTCTGTGGAAAATATCGATATTCGATCCAACAATTGTATCGGCATCGAACTCTCCGAACATGACACGGAAGTTGTCTTCGTTTTTCTTCATTAAGGTACGCGCTGCACCGTTCATGTAGGTGATGTTGAAATCGGTATCAATCATCATCAGTGCAGCAGAAGAGCCTTCGAATGCGGCACCTTTAAAGAGGCCGTCACGCGTGGCCTGTTCTGCACGCCCCAAAGAGTGCCGAAATTCATCGAGGGCGGTCGCAATCATGCCGATTTCGTCGCCTCGTTCGGTGCCGGGAACCGCTACGCTATAATCCCCCTCGGATACGGTGCGCATTGCTGTTTCTACGCGGGTGAGAGGTCGCGCGATTGTACGAGCGATGAAATAGGCAATGAGCGCCACGATCGCGGTCATCATGGCCCCCTGCCATGCCATTGTTTTTGCCAATGCCGCAGCCGGTTCAAGGATTTCTTCGATTGTTTGCTCTGCAATCAGCCCCCATTTTACGCCATGATAAGTCACAGGAAAATAGGCCGAAATTTGATCGCGGCTGGTGCCGTAGTCTGTGAAAGCGTCAGGTTCGCGCAGATATCCATGCTGTCCCAAAAGAGCATTCTTCGCGGATTGAGACGTGATTTTCACCTTTAAAGTCTCATCGCCCGAGCCGTGAATAGTATCTGTGCGCAAAAGGTAATCGGAGCCGACAAGATAAGAATCCCCCGTACGACCAAGACCGGTCAAACGGGTCGTGATTTTATCAATGCTCTTGGCGGGCATTTGAAACGCGATGACACCGCGTTTGACGCCACGCCGGTCGAGGACAGGCGCGGCAATGAAAGCGGCAGGCGCGTCATGAGACGGAGCATATGCAGAAAAATCTGAAAAATAGACCTGAGGGCCGGTGGCATCCAGCGCGGCTTTGACAACGTTTCCAAGGCCGGTATCGGCGTATTCGCCATCGACAAAATTGGTTGCAAAATCCTGTTCTTTTAAAACAGAGTAAATCAAATCGCCTGTCAGCGAGAACACGAAGACATCGGAATAGCCTTTTTCCTCCACCAACTTTCGGAAGTAGCTGTGATAGAGCTTATGAACCTGACTGTAGGCTGACCCATCTTCGGCGTAACCGAGGGCTTGTTTTTGACCGATTTCATTCGGATTGTCCTCAATATACCATTTTTTCAAATGTTCGGTTTGATCGCCGCCTAGTGTCTCCCATGCTTCTCCAAAACCGCGAAGGGCCGAAATCACGGTTGGGTTTTCGGTCTGACTGCTCAGGTCAATGTCGACACCATTCAACCATGCTTCAAGTTCGAGTGTGCGCGCTTCAGCCACGGTCACAAGGGCCTCTTCGGCCTCAATGAGCAACGAGCTTGATGCGTTGCGATAGGCCACCATATTTGCGACCGCGATGGTGACAATAGTCAGTCCGATCATGATCGCCGGGAGTTTTTTCGCCAGCTTGATCCGCATAATATACTTCATTTCATTTCTCCTGGCATCGTCTTCACGCCCTTATTCAATGGCGGTGGTCTTGAGCAGATTACGGTCGTGAAACGGGCACAGTTGCCCTACACCCGTTGATGGATGCCTCGAAGAAATGAAGATTCGTTTAAGTCGCCCTGGTTTGCGTCACACAATCCGTAGAATTTTATGGGGTCACGGGTATGAGCGCGGGCCAAAATCGTAAAAACCTTTACAGTTCAATGCCAAGGCGTGCGCGACCGAACCCTTGCCGATATAGCCGGCTTTTTCGGAGATCGGCGTACAAAAGTTTTCCGCTGAGTTCCAAAACCTCTGCTTCATTAACCTTTTGATAAAGGTATTCGAAGAAAATTTAGCACAGATACTCAGCCACGAACCTCGCACGCATCACTCAACAGGACTGGTCCCACCCCCCAAATACATAGGGTTTCCATCGCAAAACCGTCCTCTCAAAAAGAAGTCCCCGTGAAGAAACATAGTGACGTGTATGAGGCTCAATTGGCCCGGACAAAACAGAGGTGGAGGATCAGCCTGTCACCGTTCGTGCTGTGTCTCGCGGCCGTCCTGGGTGCCATCTTGATCAGCGAAACCGTGATCCTCTTGGCGCATATGCCACAAACGGTTCTGCCCGGATGGGGAACCATGCACCCCACCACCCTTGTCATATCTTATGTCCTCGGTGGCTCTTTGATCATGCAAAACCTAAGCTGGGACCGCGACCAGCCCGCCAATTCTCGGGTCCTCTATGGCGCCGCAGCGCTTTTGGTCCTTTTGATCTTGCGTCTAGCGGACCTGCAAGGCCGCCCCATCGCCGGAACCCTGCCTTTGATCGGCAGTTTGACGGACCCACGCCATGTCAGTCTGGTCTCTTTGATCGGCTCTGGCGCGCTTTTCGTCGTCCCGCTTTTAAAACCCGCATCCTGGTTCAGAGCCTGGGCCGTTTTAGCCCTGTGCATCACGGTTTTCGGCATGGCTTTTAGCCAATTGGCACAACAGAGCATACCCCTCAAAAACCAGGTTTTTCTGGCACTCAACCTCAGCGAAAGCCTCGTGCTTTTGTGCCTCACTGCACTGGCGCTCAACGTGTCTGCGGCCCGCCCGCTGCTGTATCATCCCAAAACCCCGCGCACCAATCTGCTGATGTGGGGGCTGTTTGTGACAATCTGTCTGCTCTTGGTGCTTGACCTAACTTCCCTGACCCTCTCCACCTTCCAGATGCCGTTTTTCGTCGTCTCCTCTCTGCTCCTGTGCTTTGTCTGCGAAAAGGGCTTCAGACCGCTCGAACGTCAAGTCATCGCCGCCGGGTTGACACCCTCCCTCCAAAGTGCCGGATCGGCGATTCAAAACAACGACACTGCATCACAAAAGGCTCACGCCCCTCTCTCCTTCGCCCCCCTGCCGCGTCTTTTGCGTCCAAACCAATGGTTTACATTTCAGGCCGACACCGCCCAAAGACTGTGGCCCCTCGCCTGTGTGCTCTTTGCGCTGTCGATGGTATCCGAAACCAGATTTTCGCTGTTTTTGCACTGGTTTCCTGAACTGTGGTGGGGCAATGCCGTTTTGGCCTATGCTCTGGTTTTGCATCCGCTCAAGCGCTGGCCACTCGTCCTCTTAACCGGGGTTTGTGCCATGGGATTGGCGCGGATTTCCATGGGGCACCCCTTCGATTTTACGGTGATCAATATGGGGTTCGACGGGATCGAAGCGGCCTTGATCGCTGGAATCGCGCGGCTCGTGTTCGACATCAAACTGTCAGGGCGGACCTTTCAATCTTGCGATGTAAATCCTTTGGCCGTGGCCAGCCTGATTGTCGCCATCCTCTTTACCGTACTCACCGTGTCACTGCTGGCGGGGGCCACATTGCACACTCTTGCCCGGCAAAATCTGGGTCCAACTGTGCGCGCCCGCTGGCTCAGTAACGTGTTGGGCTTCGTTCAAGTCGCGCCCATCGCGGCGGGATTGATCTGGCAGATGCATTTTGGCATGACCCGGCTTGAAATGGCCGCTCTGCCGGGCCTGTTGATGACCCTGATGCTCGCCTTTTTGGCCTTTGTCTGTGCCTATTTCCCGGTCGAATATTTCGGCATTTCGCATTCTCTGTCTGTCGCCGTCAGCATGACGCTCTTGATCGCCACCGTCGCCCTGCCCTCCATACTTCAGATCGGCGCGGCCCATGCCGTCGTCTCCACCGCCCTGCTGATCGGGGCCGGTCTTGTGGACCATCGCACCTATGTCGAAGCCGCTTTTCTCGTGCTGCTCACCTCCAGCCTCGTCTTCATTGCCGGTGCTTATAAACAGCTGCGTCAGCGTGACCGGCTGTATCGCACCGCGCTTTTGGAAAACAGCCCAACGATGATCGTCACTCTGGACAGTCAGTTTCGCATCACCTCCGCCTCTGATCAGGTCTGTCGCTACCTGGGAGTCAAGCGCCGCGAGCTTATTGGGCTGTTTGCCTCTGAAAACGGATTTTTGAGCCTGCCCGACACATCTCAGACCAATATGCGCGCCTTTATGCGACACACGCCCGAGACCGATTTCACCCTCGAACTTGACATCCGACAGCGCTCCGGGGCCCTGCGCATGGTATTGGCTGCTGTGCGCAAAAACACCAACCCAGGGCTACCCTATGCCTATCTGGTGCAACTCACCGACATCACCGAGATGAACCGCAACAGTCGGCTCTATAAAATGACCCTCGAAGAAGGCCCTGCCTTGCTTTTGGTTCAGGACGCCCGCCGTTTGACCCTAAACGTCGCCCCCGCCCTGTGTGACAGTCTGGGCTATGACCGAGCGGACTTGATAGGTCACGACATTGCCGATTTGACCTCCCCCAACACCCGCAGTTTTGTCGATCAGATGCGCGCGCTTGGCGATGATGTCACACCGCCAGGCAATAAGGTTCTGGAATTGACCACCAAGTCCGGAAAAATTCGTAAAATGACGGCGCAACGACGGATCATCGACCCGAACGCGCAGGGCGATCAGCCCAAATATGTGATCCTGTTGACCGATGTGACCGAACTCGAAGCTCAGCGCAGCCTGACCGAAACCCTGCTCAACCGAAACGCCGCCATTGTCCTGTCACAGGACCGCGATTGGCGTCTGCTTTCCGTCTCCGATGCATGGAGCGCGCATTTTGGCTACACGCGCGAAGAAACCCTTGGGCGCGATCTGATCGACTTTATGCCGGCGGAGGATCAAGCCTTGTCCAAATCCTTCAGGCGGCATCTTCTGGCCAATACCCGCGACAAGGAAACCATATCCAATACCCTGACTTTGCTTACAAAATCAGGAGAACCCCGGATCGTTGAGCTGCGCAGCGTGATTGAAGAGAACGAAGATCGCTGGCTCAACATCATCATGGTGATCGATATCACCGACATCTCGGTGGCGCGGCAAAAACTGGAGCATTTGGTCGACCATGACGAATTGACCGGGCTCTATTCCAGGCGTGGCTTTAACAGTCGGTTTGCCGACCGCAAGCGCAGGCAGGATGTCGACGTGTTTTTAATCGACGTCGATCATTTCAAAAGCGTCAATGACGCTTATGGCCACGAGACCGGCGACGAATTGTTGCGCAAAGTGGCCGGGGTTCTCAAAGACAAAACCCGCGCTCATGGCTGCGCTTCACGGATTGGTGGCGAAGAATTTGCCATCATCCGCACGGCCACACAGGGCTGCCCCAACCGTAAATTTGCCGAAGATCTCGCCCGCGCCATCTCTGAGACAGCCGTGACCACGGCCTCTGGTCCGGTCACGCGCACCGTGTCGATCGGCGTGGCTCGGTTGACACAAGACATGCGGTTGGAGGACGGGATGAATTGGGCCGATTGGGCCTTGCGCGAGGCCAAAGAAGGCGGACGCAACCGCATTGTGATCGCCGACGAGGGCTTTTCGCAAAAGCTGCGTGACGATGGTAAACTGACCACCCACCGCGACATCATCAGCGCCCTCGAAGCGGGCGAAATCAACAAATATGTGCAACCGATTTGGGATGTCACGCGCGCAGAAATCGTGGGGTTTGAGGCTTTGATGCGCTGGCAACGGGCCTCGGGCGAGGTGGTGCTGCCGCGTCAATTCCTGCCTCAGTTGCAAAATGTGGTGCTCGCGGAAGAATATGCCCATATTCCATCGCGCATCCGGCGCAGCCTGTTGAACACTCTCATGGCCTGCCCCGGCACCTATATCTGTTTTAACACGCGATTGGAATCGTTGGGCTTTCAAGGTGCGGCGCAGGCAATTTTGCGCGAATTCGAACCGCTCTGCGAGCTGTCGCATAGTATCGTTTTGGAAATCGGCGAACAGGCCATCACCGACCGGATCGACATGGATCAGGTGATGGTGGAAATCGCCATCCTGCGAGCGCGCGGCATTCGTGTCGCCTTGGATGATTTTGGCAAAGAGGGCTCAAACCTCAACCGCCTCACCCATTTGCCGATCGACATCGTCAAAATCGACAAATCTCTCATCGACCGGATCGTCATCGACCGTCGCTCACGCGAGGCGTTGCGGTCAATCGCCCGGCTCGCAGAGGCGTTAGAATTCGAGGTCATTGCCGAGGGCGTCGAAACCGAAGCCCAACGCGATATGTTGCTTGATCTCGGGCTGCATCTGCATCAGGGCTTTCTCTACGCCCGCCCGATGAGCGCCGAGGCAGCCAACGCACTCTACGCAACGCACAAGAGCAAAGATCAGCCCTCTCAAGACCTGATATCGACGTTCTAAAACGCCGGTCACGGTCCCGCCAAGCATCGGTGAGATGCGACCAGTTGGCCAGTTGATCTTGTCCATTCATTCCGCGACGCTGTACGTACGATTTCTCTTTCCCATCGACGTGGCCCAGATGCTGCGTCCAAAACCGCAGAGACCCATGAGCGCATTTCGGCACATGTCCGCCGCCGTCAAACCGGGCCATCTCGCCCGGACGGTCGCGATGTTTGCCATGCTGCTACAAGTGCTGTTTTTCGCCGAACATGCCGGAGCAAGCGCCGTGCGCGCCATGGGACATGCGGCACCGGGAGAGAAAATCGGCTTTCTCGAAATCTGTACCGGAGAAGGTATCGTCTTGATCCCGGTGGGCTCTGTCCCTTCGTCCACCACGGGTCCTGCACAGGGTCAAAACCACACGTCCGGGTCCTCATCCTCAAGTTGCGCGGTTTGCGTCTCTGCCAGCGTATGCGGATTTGACACCCCGGAACTGACGGTCTCGCTTGCCCTGCCCTTTGCTGCGGTCCATGATCTCCCGTCCATTGACGCGCCCGCTGCCATCGTCGTGCTGCGGCTGTTGTCCGGCGGGCCGATCCGCGCCCCACCCTTGCTCGCCTGATCCTTTTGGATCTATCGCCTTTAGGGCCGAACCCACTGCGTGTTTACTCAAACTTACACGCGAAAGCCATGAGTTAAGGCTGAGTGTCGGCGATGCGGGTTATAGAAGTCTTTGATGTATTGAGATGTATTAAAGGAGTTCGAGACACGTTCGCGACGCCTCTGCGGCGTATCATCCGCGCCTAAAACGTTCCGCGCTTAAGTCGAATCAAAGCAACAATCATCCCTTAAATTTTTATGAATAACAGAGATTTAAGGGGGATTGTGGCGGACAGACAGGGATTCGAACCCTGGAGACGGTTCCCCGCCTACACACTTTCCAGGCGTGCGCCTTCGACCACTCGGCCACCTGTCCGTGGAGCGCTCAATAGCGCGAAGCGCGCGACCTATGCAAGACCTGTTGCTCTATTTTCTCAAAGAAAAATGCAGCGAAGGAAAAGAAACCACGCAGGCAGGCCATTTTTGCGAAAACAACGGTTTAAAAGCGCGCCGAACTGCGTGATCAATCAAGAATAATCGTAACCCGCCGGTTCATCCGGCCTTTTTTCTCAATCTTGCCAAAGCGAATGCGCCCAATCTCGGAAGTCCGCGCCACATGGGTGCCGCCGCAAGGTTGAAGATCGACCTGATCCGCCCCCTGCCCGATCCGCACCAAGCGCACCCGGCCCTGCCCGGTCGGCGGCATCACCGACATGGTTTTGACAATCGACGGGTCGGCCAAAAGCGCCTCATCGGAGATCCAGTCATCCGTGACCACCAAATCACGTTCGATCAAGGCATTGAGCGCGTCTTCCAATGCCTGTTTGTCGGCGGGCGGCGCGTCCAGGGCAAAATCCAGACGGCCTTTCTCGGCCCCGATCGAGCCCCCCGTAACCGGCAGAGGAATGACAACCGACAACAGGTGCAGCGCGCTGTGGATGCGCATGTGGCGATGGCGGCGGACCCAATCGAGCCGTTGGATCACTTTGGTGCCAACCTCCGGCATCGGCGCGGGTTCGGCGGGCACAAGAACGATCTCGGCCCCCTCCCCCTTCACGGTCGTGGCAATCGCAAGCCCAGTGTCGCCCCAGATCAATCGCCCGCTGTCGCCCGGCTGCCCACCGCCAGTTGGGTAAAAAATCGTCTGGTCCAAAATCACCCCGCCCTCGGGCGTATGCCCGGTGACCACGCCTTCGATATCCTGAAGATAGGCATCTTCGCGAAAAAGCGGTTGCGTCATGTGCTGTCTCCGTCTGCCTCGCCGGCCCCGTCGCCCGCCTCAAAGTCGCTGGGCTCAATCACCGTGATCTCAGCCTCTGTGGCGGCCACGGCCCCGGCCCGGCTGCGCGGGGTCAGTGCCTCGGGATTGCGCAGCCAAATGTCACGTTGGGCAAAGGGAATTTCAATGCCTTCTTCGCCAAAGCGGCGGGCGATCTCATGGTTGATGTCGTTTTTCACCGCCACGATAAAGGTCACATCGCGCAAGATCGCGCGGATTTCAAACTCCAACGCATCGGCACCGAAATTCAGAAACAACACCTGTGGTGGTGGGTTGACCGAGACCATCGGTTGGGCGTTGGCAATTTCTTTGAGGATCGTTTCGACCTTGCGCGTGTCGGTGCCATAGGCCACGCCAACGGGGACGATGACCCGGCCAATCATATTGCCGCGGGTGTAGTTGGTGACCTGATTGGAAATCAAATCGGCGTTGGGGACGATGACATCGGTGCGATCAAACGTCTCGACCCGTGTCGAGCGCACGGAGATGTCGCGGACATATCCCATCTGGCCGCCAACTTCGATCCAATCGCCCTCCGAAATCGGCCGTTCAATCAACAGAATGATGCCGGACACAAAGTTCTGCACAATGTTCTGGAGGCCAAAACCGATCCCGACGGAGAGCGCCCCCGCGACAATCGCGAGCGCCGACAGGTCGATCCCGGCGGAGGTGATGGCAAAAATCGCCGACAAGAACACACCGATATAGCCGACGCCCGCGATGATGGCGTTTTGGCCGCCCTTGTCGAGCTGGGTCTTGGGCAGGACGGCGGTAGACAGCGCGGTTTTCAACAGTCGCGTTGCCCCAAGACCAAAGGCAAAGACTAGGATCAGCGTCAAAAACACCGACACAGACAGATCGACCCCGCCAACCGGCACACCTTCGCGCATCCGGGCCCAAATATCCCAAAGCCGTTCTTTGCGCATGCCCCAAATCAACGCCAGAACCGGCAGGGCCGCGAGGCTGAGTGCGAAGGTCAAAAGCACCGGGACCAAACCGTCGCCCTCATCATCCTTTTGGCCGGTGATCAGCGCATAGACATCAGAGGCCAAACGCGACAGCACGGTCAAAAGCGCCAAAAGCGCCAGTGACATCACGGTCGGATAGACCGCAGATACCGCCGCCGACATATAGCCAACAGCCCCCAAAAGTACCGCCGCCACAGCCACGAGCCGCACCAGACGGGCAACCAGATTGGATAGAAGCGCGGTGAACCTTTGCGGCCCTGCCTCATCTTCGGTCTCGCCACCCTCAGAGGGGATCGGGGCTTGCGAGGCTTTGCGTAAAATCAACGAAAACCGATAGAGAGAAATCGCGGTCAGCACCACCAAAGGATAGGACAAAACCGCTCGCGTGTCGTCGCTATAGCCATCCAGATCGGCCAATTGGGTCAAGATGACTTGCACCGCAATCATCACCGCCATCAAGGCGGCATGCCCGGCCATCTCGGCGCGCTGACCGTTTGTCAGATCAAAAATAGGCCGATCATGCCCGCCCGCATACAACGTACGCCCGACGACCCAGCGCGAAATGAAATAGGACAGGCCAACAGCGGTCACCGCATTGAACAAAAGCACGCCACGCGGGCCCAAAAGCCCGGACGCCTGAGCCCCGGCGGAAATGGCCACAAGCCCCAGAACGGGGGCGATGATTTGCGACAGCGAGGCAATAAACCCGGTCACGCCCTGCCCGGCAGCCCCGACAAAACGCGAGCGGACAAAGCCGGTGAATTGTTCCGACCAATAGCGCCCGCGCGCCACCAAAACCAACGCGATCACCAGATAAAGCAACAGCGTGGCGGCATTGGCTTTGAGTTTGGCAATCCCGGTTTCGGAGCGAGCATTGTCCAAGATCGTGGTCCATGCGGTCACGCCCGTTTGGGTGATCGCGGCAACCGCTTCGGGCCACAATGTGGGATTGATCGGAGAGCTGCCCAGTTTCATCAGGGCGTCGGTTTGGCGTGAGGTCAGTTCGGAATCGATCTCTGAAATCAAACCGTTGGCACGGGTATAAGCCTCTTCGGCGGATTTGACCGGGGCCTGTGCCGCCTCCAATTGCGACGTGAGGTCTTTGCGCCGCTTGGCGATCTCGGGTGCTTCGGTTTCGCCCTCGGTGGGCGCCGCCCCCAAGGCCGCGATCTGGGCCTTGAGCGTGTCGATCCGGGCGCTGTTGGTGCTTTGGGCGTTCGAGAATTGCGTGCGCCACCCCACCAGCTCATCGCGCAGGTTTTCCAATGTGGCATTGGCCGTGCCTGTGTCGGCCAATTGCTTTTCGGCGGCACTGGCTTGGCTCGCCCAGGCTTTATAATCTGGGGCTGCAACCTCCTGCGCGCTGACGCCGTGCGGCAGCGCGAGGGAGAGGATTAAAAGAAGGCGGGCGAATATGCGTGTGATCATACACCTTCATATACGTCAGGCAGATCGCGCGGTCCACGGTCCAGCCATTGCGGCACCGGAAGATTTTTTTCCTTCAAAAACTCCGGGTTGAACAGTTTCGACTGATAGCGCGTACCGTAATCGCACAGCACCGTGACGATCGTGTGCCCCGGCCCCATCTCGCGCGCCATCTTCATTGCGCCCGCGACATTGATGCCGGAGGAACCGCCGAGGCACAGCCCCTCTTTCTCCAACAGGTCAAACACGACCGGCAGCGCCTCTTCGTCCGGCACCTGATAGGCATAATCCGGGGTGAAGCCTTCGAGATTGGCGGTGATACGGCCTTGGCCGATGCCCTCGGTGATCGAACTGCCTTCCGAGGTCAGCTCTCCGGTTTTGTAGAAACTATAAAGCGCGGCCCCCATGGGATCAGCGATGCCGATTTTGACGCCCTTGGGCTGCAAAGCCAAGCCCACGCCCGCCAAAGTGCCGCCCGATCCAACCGCACAGATAAAGCCGTCAACCTGACCGCCCGTTTGTTCCCAAATTTCCGGTCCGGTGGTTTCAATATGCGCCTGACGGTTGGCGGTGTTGTCGAACTGATTGGCCCAAATCGCACCGTTGGGTTCGCTTATAGCAAGCTCTTCGGCCAAACGACCGGAATAGCGCACATAATTGTTCGGATTCTTGTAGGGCGCGGCGGGCACCTGAACCAATTCAGCGCCTGCAAGCCGCAACATGTCTTTCTTTTCCTGCGACTGGGTTTCCGGGATCACGATCACGGTTTTGAACCCAAGCGCCGAGCCGACAAGCGCCAAACCGATGCCGGTGTTGCCCGCCGTGCCCTCGACAATCGTGCCACCGGGTTTCAACAGGCCCTTCGCCACCGCATCTTGGATGATGTAAAGCGCCGCGCGGTCCTTGACCGATTGTCCCGGATTCATGAACTCGGCCTTGCCATAAATCTCACAACCCGTGGCCTCTGACGGGCCATTCAGGCGGATCAACGGCGTGTTGCCAATGGTCTCAATCAGATCGCGTTTGATCGGGGAAGGCGCAGACATGTGTTTCGTCCTTTTATCTCAAGTGTTTCGCGAAAAACCTGCGACACAGATTTGCGCGAAAGACTATAGCAGTCCCTGAATGTGTAGAACGCGCATTCCCCGAACTCAAGCCTCGCGCCATCAGTCAGGGAGCCTGTTCGCACTTTTACCACTCCTACAGAACGCACGTTTCTCGCCCCGGGCCATCCCCCAAACGCTCACATCCGCGATCAGGTCGAAAGGCGCGGTTCCAGTCGCAGCCAAATCCCGTCTTTCGAGCGCACGGTCAAATGCGCCACGGGCATCGGCGTTTTATCCGTCACCACCGTGATGCGGTAAGCGCGGGCCATCATGGCCAAAAGCAAGGGTCCCTCGACCATGGCAAACCCCGCCCCGGTACAGACCCGCGGGCCGGAGGAAAACGGGATAAACGCATCGCGCAGACATTGCTTGCCGTTCTCGGTTTTGAACCGATCCGGGTCAAAGACGTCGGGGCGGTCCCAAAACCGTTCGTGCCGCCCCAAATGCCAGGGCGACAACACGATCTGCGCGCCTTTGGGCACGTCGCGTTCGCGGAACCGCACCGGGCATTTGGCCTCCCGCACCATCATCGGCACGGGCGGGTAGAGCCGCAGCGTTTCGCGGAACACATCCTTGGTAAAGCGCAATTTGGAGAGATCCGAGAACGTCGGTTGATCGCCAAATGCCGCGCCCTCTGCCGCGACCCGGTCCTGCACCTGAGGGTTGGCGGCCAAAAGCCAAAGCGCCCATGCCAGTGCAGACGCCGAGGTCTCATGGCCCGCAAGAAAGAAAATCGCCACCTGATCGACCATCTCAGCGGTATCAAACCCCTGCCCCGTAACCGGGTCTTTGGTGGTCATGATCTTGGTCGCCAAATCATCAGGCGCCTGCCCCGCCGCGATCTCGGCCTGTCGCGCGACGGTCAGATCGGTGATCAACCGGCGGATCGCCCTGGCCCCTTGCCGGGTGTGTTTGCGATGAAACCGCGGCATCCATTTCGGCAACGGTACGAAGGCCGCGATGTTGAGGATCGGTTGGGCGCGTTGGTAGGCTTGGAATTCGTCAAACACGTCGCGCGCGACATGGTGGGTGATCGGGATGGAAAACAAGGTGCGAAAAATCACATCCGCCGCGGCATGCGAGGCATGGGGTTCGATGTCAAACGCGCCGTGCTCCGTGCTCAGGCGCTCGACCATGCCCCGCCCCGCCGCCAACATCGCCGGAAACGTGTCTTTGAGCCGCCCGCCTTCAAAGGCCGGGTCAATGATCCGGCGCTGCCGCAGCCAGGTCTCACCATTGGTCAAAAACACCGAATGGCCCAAAAGCGGTCGCAGCCCTTCGGCGATGCGTGACGACTTTGGAAAATTCATCGGTTCTTCATTGAGCACGCGTTTGACCAGCGCGGGTTGATTGACCAGAAAAGAGCGGAAAAACGGCGTTTTATATTCGGCCATCCATGCGCGATAAAGCTTGGCGGGCTGGGCCGACAGGATGTCTTTGCGAAACAGTTTCACATACTGGCGCAGGGTCGTTTTTTCCGGGCGCGGGGTCGGTTTCGGCGGGATCATATCAGGCTTTAGATCTGGGGGCATTATGGGGCCATGTCCGTATATCTGTTGGCCGGGATGTCGATCCGGCTGGGGCTGGGCATGTGCGTGGCAAAGCGGGTGCGAAGGGTGTGCCCTCCTGCGGTGATTTGAAAATAATCGTAGGGGCCGGGCCGATCAAAGGCGCAAAGATATTGAAAATGCAGGCGAAAAAATCGCCGCTTGAGCGCGTTCCACCGCGCGGGCGAGAGCGTATTCTTGAAAGCGGCAGAGATCACCAGCGGATATTTTTGATCTTTGGGTGCGACACCGGAGACTTTCACCGGATCGCACAGTGCAAAGGAACAGGGATCCCCCGGCGCCGTGACATCGAGCCAAAACAACTCCTCGCGCGCAGACAGGTAGGCCAAATCCCGGCGCAGGGCCTTGGCCTCGGGCAGGTAGGACACCATTGGCACCACCTGCCCCAGCGAGACGAACGACAATTCCGGACCATTGTCCGGCACATCACCCCTGCGGATAAGCTCCGCCAAAATCGACACGCCCACATGCGCGCCCGATGAATGACCGACGATCAAAACCTCGTCCCAGTCCTGGCGCAAGGCCTCGGCAATATCGGCGCGAAATTCCGCCATTCGAGTGACCAGCGCGGGCGGGTCCGCGCCGCGCCAACGCGCCGAAAACCCGTAATCATGCATCAGGTAATAGGCGAAAAACTTGCCATCCTGGCGTTTGAACCAGGTCAAAAGCGCATAGGCGAGGCCAAGCCCCGCCGCGATCCCAAGCCCCTGTATGAACGTCCCAAACCGCCCCGCCAGCGCGCTCACGCCCCAAAACAGGCCAAGCGCAACGCCAAGTTGCAACAGCAACACGCCAATCGGATAGAGCGCCGCCAAAACCGGCCCGCGCCGCAATTTCATCAATCGAAACAACGCGCCAGAGCCAATATAGGTCCAGGCCGTGCGGGCAAGGATCAGATAGGTGCGCAAAATCCCGGCGTCCATACTGTCTTGGACAATGTCCGACCAGACCAGCACGTCGATCTCGCTCTCGGTCTGCGCACCCTTAATAAGGCTGCGCACCGACCAGCCAAATCGCCTGCCTTTTTTGGCAGACAGGTCGATCTCATAACCGGAAATCTCCGCCTGCGCGCGGCTTTCTTTGCGATAGAGTTCGCGGTAGCGGCGCGGCGGGATCGGGTCATAGCCGGGGACGTAAAACACCCGCCGCCGCCTGACCTCTTGGTCTCCCAACTCACTGACTTGAACCGTCATGCCCGAACCCTTTGGCTTTCAAGCATCTTAGCGGGTAAATATGATGAAAATAAGCCCGAAAACGGCAGAGTTAACCAAGCTGGCTCAGCGCCGGGAAGGTTTCAAGCAGCCAATAGGACAGACGCGAAAATGCCCCCGTCAGCATCATCAGTCCGACCAAGACCAATAACCCACCCATGAGTTTTTCGATCACCCCCATATGGCGTTTGAGCCGGTTCATCAGACCCACGGCGCGGGTGATGAAAATCGCCGACAACAGGAACGGCAAGCCCAGACCAAAGGCGTAGGTGGCCAAAAGCATGGTGCCGCGCGACACCGAGCCCTCAGAGGCGGCCATGGACAGGATCGCGCCCAATTGTGGGCCGATGCAAGGCGTCCAGCCAAAGGCGAAAGCCAGCCCGAGGATATAGGCACCGAATGCCGTGCCGCCCTTGTCGCCGGCATCAAGGCGCGCTTCGCGGTCCAAGATCGGAATGCGAAACACCGACAGGAAATGCAAACCCAAAACCAGGATCACAACGCCGGAAATTTTGGCGAAAACCTCCTGATTTTTCAGAAAAAACATCCCGAACGCCGAGGCCGTGAAGCCCATGAACAAGAACACGGTGGACAGGCCCAGAACGAACATGATCGCGGGCACGATCGCCTTGCGCGATCCGCGTCCGCCACCGGTGAGTTCATTCATCGAAATGCCAGACATATAGGCCAGATAAGGCGGCACGATGGGCAAAACGCAGGGGCTCAAGAACGACACCATGCCAGCGGCCAAGGCCACGAGCATGGAGGGCAAGAGGGTTGCGTCAAAGAGATCGATTCCAAACATATCCTGCTCATGCCATGTCCGGGCGCATCTGGAAAGCGTCCGCTATGTCGCGCCCCCTCACTTTTGCGTTGGTGCGGTGCGCAGGCATACAAAAACGGCCGGGACTGACCCGGCCGTTTTGATCTATATTAGGTGGATTTAGCGTCCAATGCTCCACCAACCGCGGCGTTTCGGACCTTCATCCTCTGGCTCGGATGCGGTCTCGGGCGCGCTGGTGGCCTCAACCATCTCCGGGGCGGGCTCCGGTGCCGTTTCTGGCGCAGCTTCGGCCACAGGCTCGGCAACGGGGGCTTCCACAGCAACCTCGGCGACGGTCTCTGGCACGACCTCTGCAGCAACCTCAGGCAAAGCCTCAACTTGCGCGGCCTCAACCTGCACAGCCTCAACCGGGGCCTCAATTGGCGTTTCCGCCGCAGGAGCCTCCGCTTGAACCGCTGCCGCCTCCGCCGCTTTGGCGGCCTCTTCGGCCTCGCGTTCGGCTTTGGTCTTGCGTTTGCGCGGTGCGGGCTTCGGTTTGGCAACCGCAGCTTCACCTTCCCCCTCGGTCACAGGCTTTTTGGCCCGCGAACGTGTGGTTTTAGGCTTTGCCGCTGTCTTAGTCTTAGTCTCAGCCTCTGCCGCAGCTTCCGCACCCTCTTCCGCAACAACAGCGGGTTTGCGCGCCCGGCTTGTCCGTGTGCGCTTGGGCTTTTCAGCGGGGGCTTCCTCAGCGGCAGCCTCAGCCTCCGGTGCGACCTCGTCTTTGGTCTCTTCTTTCGTCTCTGTGACCTCTTCGCTCACCGGCGTTGTTTTGGTGCTGCGCGAGCGGGTGCGGGTGCGCTTCGGCTTTTCAGCCGGAGCGTCCTCAGCCGTCTCAGGCGCCTCCGAAGTGGCCTCAGCCGGCGCAGTTTCGCCCTCATCAGACCCGGTGTCGTCATTGGACTCACTGTCCTCATCCGACCCGTTTTCGCCCTCTTGCCCTTCAGGCGCATCGCCGGGTTTGCGACGACGACGACGGCGGCGACGGCGTTTCTTCGGCTTCTCTTCTTCGCCCGTGTCCTCGGTGGCATCCACGCTGCGCGGCTCTGACACCTCGACAGCCTCAGCCTCCTCACCCACGGCGTCGACCTGATCCTCCTCAGGCTCGACATAGTCGGCCATCAAATCGGCGGAGGCCGAAATCACGTTGCTCTGTTCGGCGACAATCACCCGGGTTGCGGTTTTGAACCGTTCGATGGTGAAATCCGGCGAGATCATGAACGGATCGGCCTCAAGACGCACGGCCATGCCGTAGCGCGCCTCGATTTGAGCCACACGTTCGCGTTTGATGTTGACCAGATAGTTGATCACCGCCACCGGCGCTTTGACCAAAACCTCGCGGGAGCGCTTGCGGGTGCCCTCCTCTTCGAGTTGACGCAGGATCGTCAGCGCCATGTTATCGTCCGAACGGATCAGACCCGTGCCGTGACAATGCGGGCACGGCTGGGTCGTGGCTTCCAACATGCCGGGACGCAGACGTTGGCGCGACATTTCCAACAGGCCAAAGCCCGAAATGCGTCCCACTTGAATGCGGGCGCGGTCGGTTTTGAGCTTGTCTTTCAGACGCTTTTCGACGGCGGCATTGTTGCGCCGCTCCTCCATGTCGATAAAGTCGATCACGATCAGACCGGCCAAATCGCGCAGACGCGCTTGGCGGGCCACCTCTTCGGCGGCCTCAAGGTTGGTT
This sequence comes from Roseobacter sp. TSBP12, assembly GCF_009129705.1. NCBI lineage: Bacteria > Pseudomonadati > Pseudomonadota > Alphaproteobacteria > Rhodobacterales > Roseobacteraceae > Roseobacter > Roseobacter sp. TSBP12. Next base: position 18,520 of record NZ_PYIB01000051.1, on the reverse strand, counting down.
TTAAGCGCGGTTTCCTCGATCGAGCCTTCTTTGGTGGCACGACCGGAGTTGACGTCCACCGCGACCAGAGCTTCGGTCAAATCAATGACGATATAGCCGCCGGATTTGAGTTGCACGGTCGGGTTGAACATCGAACTCAGGTAGCTTTCGACCTGAAAGCGCGCGAACAACGGCAGGCTGTCGGCGTAATGTTTCACATTCTCGGCATGGGTCGGCATGATCATTTCCATGAAAGCCTTCGCTTCACGGAACCCCGCCTCGCCCTCCACAAACACCTCGTCGATGTCTTTGTTATAGAGGTCGCGGATCGAGCGTTTGATCAGGTCGCCCTCCTCATAGATTTTCGCAGGCGCTGTCGATTTCAGCGTCAGTGCGCGGATCTGTTCCCACATCCGTTTGAGGTAGTCATAGTCGCGTTTGATCTCGGTCTTGGTGCGTTGCGCCCCTGCGGTGCGCACGATCAGACCGGCGCCCTGCGGTACTTCAAGTTCGCCTGCGATCTCTTTGAGTTTCTTACGATCTGCGATATTGGTGATTTTACGTGAAATACCACCGCCACGCGCGGTGTTCGGCATCAAAACGCAATAGCGACCGGCCAGCGAGAGATAGGTGGTCAGAGCCGCGCCCTTGTTGCCGCGCTCTTCTTTGACGACCTGCACCAACATCACCTGGCGGACTTTGACGACCTCCTGGATTTTATATTTGCGCGGGCGCGGTTTGCGCACCGGGCGGAAATCATCCGACGTGTCATCGTCGGCCACGCTTTCGATGCTGTCGTCTTTGTCGGCGGCGGTTTCGGCGTCGTCTTCGTCGCCATCATCGTCGCCATGATCGTCACTGTCATCGCCTTGATCGTCAGCACTGTCGTCTGCCACGTCATCAGAGGTGGTGTCGTCCTCCTCCGCAGGCTCTTCCACCGGCGTGTCCTGTACGGCAAAGGCGGGCGATGTGCCCTCTTCGACCGGGCTGTGCCCGGAGGGGTCCGCGATCATGTCGTCGGCCTCGGAAGCCTCCGGTTCGATCACATCCATGCCGGAAATGCTTTGGGGAGCGCCGTTTTCTGTGGCGCTGTCTTGATCCGCATCCTCGCCCACGACCTCCTGGGTCTCGACCGCATCAGAGGATGTCACCTCTTCGGCCTTGGAGCGCGTGCGCGAACGGGAGCGGCGACGGGGGCGCTTCGGCTTGTCCTCTTCCTCTTCCTGCGCTTTCGCATAGGCCAATTCTTCGGCCATCAAGGCTTCGCGATCCGCAACCGGGATTTGATAATAATCCGGGTGGATTTCCGAAAAGGCCAGGAAACCGTGACGGTTTCCGCCGTAATCGACAAAAGCCGCCTGAAGCGACGGTTCGACGCGCGTTACTTTTGCAAGGTAAATGTTGCCAGCAAGCTGGCGTTTGTTTTCAGACTCAAAATCGAATTCCTCGACCTTGTTTCCGTCCACCACCACAACGCGGGTCTCTTCCGCGTGGGTGGCATCGATAAGCATCTTTTTAGCCATTGTTGTCTTTCGGCACCCACAACAGACGCGCCTCCCCTTCGGAGCGACGCGCGGGTTTGCGGGTGATGTTTTGAGGCGAGCGATCGTGCGGGCAAGGGCGCGGGGACGCAAGCGTCCCGTCTGTGCTCTAATCTTGCCTCGTCGCGTTGCATCGCGGTTCTTCTCCGGCACATCAGGCGCGCCCTTCGGCCCTGCCCTAGTCCCCATACAAATCCCCCTGTCCGGCTTGGACGTCAGGGGCGTTTCATGCCGCTGGATGTATCACGTCTGGCTTTGTCATGCCTGACCTTGTCTGCCCAGCGGCGGCATCGGTCTGCACTACGGGCGGGCGGCGTCGATGGGGTTCACTGATCTCAGATGGATCAAGGACCTCACAGGCGGCTCCAGCTCTCGCATGCAGCGAATGAGTCTCACGCGGTTTCCGGGGCGGCGTTTTCCCAAAGGACCCAATGGACCTCAAAGGGACACCAAGCCAGACCTGCGTCCTCCTATCAGTAGTGATCCCGCACCTCTATGACAACACGCAAATTTGCAAAGTGACATTTCACGTTGAAAATCGCGGAAAACATGTGCCCATCCGTGTGTCTATACATCCAAGCCGCCCGGCGGAACCCTATAATTTTCACCTTTTACCCGCCAGAGCTTAATAAATACTCACCTGATCCCGGCTCTCTGCCTCCGCTCTTGCACACCTCAGGCATCTGCGCTTTGCTGATCTCACCGTCCCAATCTCACGCGCCAATCTCGCTGTGCCCAAAGGAACCCGCAATGTCCCGCCCCCTGCTTATCACAGCCACCTTTTCCCTCATCATCGCCCTTCTCCCAACATTCTGTCAGGCCAAATCGCTTACCTGTGCGCCTGAATGGCATCGGGCCAATCTGACCAACTACACCTCCTACCCCGCCCCCGACAGCGAGGAATGCCTGGCCTATAATGGCTGTACCTGGGCGGGCCAGTTTTACGGCCTGGAGGACGCTCAGACCGAGGCATGGGTCGCCGCGCATAACATCGTGGCGGTGCATGAAAAGGATTGGGGCTGGCTGGGGATGAAGACACTGCGCCTGCGCCAAGGCGGGCATGAGATCACCGCTCAGGCCATCGACATTTGTTCAGATGCGGATTGTGACGGCTGTTGCACCAAAAACCTCGGCGGTGACGGCTATTTGGTCGACATCGAGGTCAATACCATGGCGCGGTTTGGCCCCGGCGAAGGTGTGGTTGACTTTCAGGTCTGTGACTAAGCCCCGCCCGATGATTGGCAGATCACGGGCGGGGCCAGAGGCGGTTACAGGTAATCGGCGCGTTGCAGGCTGTATTTGGCCATTTTCTCGTTCAACGTCCGACGTGGCAGGCAAAGTTCATCCATCACCGCGACGATAGAGCCTTTGTGACGGCGCATCGTGTTGTCGATCAGCATCCGCTCGAACGCTTCGACATATTCCTTCAACGGCTTGCCCTCTGTGGTCATGGTCTGCTGTTCCGGCGCGTCCGATTCTGACAAGAGCAGCGAGGTGATCGACCCCGACCCACGCCGGCTTTGCAGCACCGAACGCTCCGCCACATTGATCAATTGCCGGATGTTGCCGGGCCATGGTGCTTGCAACAATTGCGCCGCCTCCTGGGCCGACACTTCCGGCGCGTCGCAGCCGTATTCCTCGGCAAATTGTTGGCTCAACTGAGTGAACAGCGACAGGATGTCTTCGCCGCGCGCGCGCAGGGGCGGCGTGGTGATTTTCATCGCCGCCAAGCGGTAAAACAGGTCCGGGCGCATCGCGGACTCGCAGGTCCGGCCTTGTTCTTGCAGGTTGCAAATCGCGATGATCCGGGTTTCCGGCGGCGTGCCCTGTTCGTTGATCAGGGTCAGCAAACGCGCCTGAAGCGGCATTGGCATGGCCTCAATGTCTTCCAGCACCAAGGTGCCGCCACGCGCCTCTTCGAACAGCGGTTGAATCTGCCCATCCGGGTCGGGACCGAACAACCGTTTCGACAGATCATACTCATCCCGGCCAGCGCAGGCAAAGGTGATGAATTTTTTCGAGGCCCGCGCGCCAACCGCGTGCAAAGCATGGGCGATCAGTGTTTTGCCGGTGCCGGTTTCGCCGTCGATCAACACATGACCGTCGGCTTGGCCCAGATCCAGAATATCCTCGCGCAGACGCTCCATCACCGGGCTTGCGCCGATCAGCTTATTCATAATCCCGGTGCCATCGGACAACTCGCGCCGCAGCGCCCGGTTATCAAGCGTCAGCCGCCGCGCGTTGGTGGCCTTTTTCGCCAGTTCCGTCATCCGGTCCGGGTTGAAAGGTTTCTCCAGAAAATCAAACGCGCCGATGCGCATCGCTTCGACTGCCATCGGCACATCGCCGTGCCCGGTGATCATGATCACCGGCAGGCCGCTATCAACGCTCATCAGTTTCTTGAGAAACTGCATCCCGTCCATGCCCGGCATTTTGATATCGGTGATGACAACGCCGGGGTAATCCGACCCAAGCGCTTTCACCGCCTCCTCCGCCGTGGCAAAGGTTTCCGTGTCAAATCCGGACAGCGCAAGCCATTGGCTGATGGATTGGCGCATGTCTTGTTCGTCATCGACGATCGCGATTTTCATTGCCGTCGCCATGGTCTTTCCTCTTCTTTTTCGGCCCAAACTCTGGGCCTATTTAATCTGGGCCACTCTTAAGATGCGGCGTTACTGCGCCGCGTGTCTGCTTTCGCGCGACAGGGGTAGCACCATTTCAAAGGCCGCACCGCCCACCGGACGGTTGCGCGCCATCAATCTCCCCCCCAGTTCGGCGACAATCCCCGACGAGATCGCCAACCCAAGCCCGACGCCATCCCCCGGCGCCTTGGTGGTATAAAACGGTTCAAACAGCGTATCGAGATCCTCGATCCCGGTGCCATTGTCTCGCACGGTCACTGCGGCTTGGGTGCCGCCTGTGACCAATATTTCGATTTGGGGTTCCGATGCGGTTTTACAAGCATCAAAGGCATTTCTGAGCAGATTGACCAAGACCTGTTCCAACCGCACCCGGTCGCCATCGACGATCACCGGCTCGGGCGGCAGGGTGCGAATGATCTCGACCGAGCGCTGTTTGAGCTGGGGTTCCATCATCGAGAGCGCCGAGGACACGCACTCGCGCAAATCAATCGGCTGAAGCTGATCGGAGCCTTTGCGAGCGTAGGATTTCAGCTGTTTGGTGATCGCGGCCATGCGGTTGATCAGATCGTCAATCCGCCCAAACGAGGCCAGAGCCTCCTCGGATCGTTTGCGTTTGATCAACAGCCGCGCGCCGGCCAAATAGGTCTTCATCGCCGCCAAAGGTTGGTTCAATTCGTGGCTGACCGCCGCCGACATTTCGCCCAGCACGGCCAATTTCGACGATTGTGCCAAGGTTTGCTCGGCAACCTCAAGGCTTTTCTCCGCCCGCTTGCGTTCTTGAATCTCCCGTTCAAGGGCCGCGTTCAACAGCCGCAATTCGGCACTTTCGCGCTGAAACAGGCCCGCACGCGATACGGCGCGCCGCGAGGTCAGGTAAAACACACCAGACAGCAACACGGCAAAACCCATGATCTCAAGCGCCAAGAACCCGTTCACCCGTTCGCGCACAGAAGAATAGGCGGTGAATGAGGTCATCCGCCAGCCGCGAAACGGAATACGGCTTTCCAAACGCATCAAGGCCTCGCCGCCCAAATAGACTTCGGCGGGGTCCGGCGACCAATCGGTGGTGATCTGAAACGCGCGCTCAATCGCGGTTGGCGCGTCGGTGACAGCCAAGGCCTCGGTTTCGGTTTTCGAACGCCAACGCGGCTCGGTCGACAGGATGATCTGGCCTTCCGAATTGGCCACCACCACCGCGTCCGAAATCCCGGCCCATGTTTTCTCAAATCGCGCCAGATCGACCAGCACCACGATCACCCCGGCCAGCGCGCCATTGACATCAATCCGGCGGCTGTAAGTGAATTCATAAGCCCCGTTGTTCAGCTGGGTGGTTTTGAAAATCGTATCATTGGAGCGCAGCGCATCGACGAAATAGGACGATTGGCGATTGTTGGTCCCCAACAGCGAGCGATCCGTGGCCGCCACAACCCGCCCGCTTTCGTCCAAAAGCGTGATCCCCGCCGCGCCAATTTCCTGAATGTAGGAGATCAGATGTTGCGAGGTCTGGGCGAAATCGTTGGAATTGAGCGCACCGACCAAAACCGGATCGCGCGACAACAGGATCGGCACGATGGAATTGCGCTGAAGTTCCGACAGCAGGTTGCCGGAGTAGAGCGCCTGACGCACTTCGGCGCGGTTGCGCGTCAAAATGGTATAGCGTTCGGTCAAAAACAGGTTGGTGACCCAAATGACGCCAATGGCCGCCACGACAAACGCAACAAGCGCCAGCCGCCCGGCCCAGGTCATTGTTTTCGGCCTTTTCGGCCCCATCAGGTCGCGCTCACTCATGCAAGCAGAATACGCCCGCCCACCCCGGACCTGCAAGAGGTCGCGAGCGCGCATGCCGCGTCAAACCCAGCGGATTTTTGACGGTTTTCAACAATTTGAGCGGAGTTTCGCCACACAGAGGTCCATGGCGAGCCAGAGTTGACCCACCCTTAACCGGTTCAGGCCGAGACCACAGCCTCAAGCAGCGAGGTAAAGAACAAAGCCCCGTCCTCATTGCCATGTGCGGGCTCAGACGCCCGTTCCGGGTGCGGCATCATCCCCAAGACGCGGCGGTTGGGCGACAGGATGCCCGCAATGTCGCGATCCGATCCATTCGGGTTCTCAAGATAGCGGAACGCCACAAGCCCCTCGCCCTCCAACATGTCCAGCGTGTCGGCATCGGCGGTGAAATTGCCGTCGTGATGCGCGATCGGGATGCGGATGTGCTGACCCTGGGCGTAGGCGGAGGTATAGGGGCTGTCCGTGGTTTCAACGGCCAATCCCACCGTGCGGCAGATGTATTTCAAATTGCCGTTGCGCAGCAAAGCGCCGGGCAAAAGCCGCGCCTCGGTGAGGACCTGAAAGCCGTTGCAAATGCCAAAGGCATAGCCGCCGCGCTCAACGTGTTTCTTCAACGACGCCACGACGGGCGAGTTCGCCGCAATCGCACCGCAGCGCAGGTAATCGCCATAAGAAAAGCCCCCCGGCACGCCGACAACATCGACACCCTCGGGCAAGTCCGCGTCCTTGTGCCAAACCATCGTGACATCCGCCCCCGCGCGTTTGAGCGCCGTGTACATATCGCGGTCACAGTTCGATCCGGGGAATTGCAGAACGGCGGCTTTCATCGGCAGAGCTCCTTGGCAGATAGGCAGATGGGAGGCATTCGCCCGCCTGATACGATGGGACGGGGTTTGGATCAAGTGGAGATCAGCCCAGATTACCCCCGCGTCACCCGGACTTGCCAACAATTGTTGCGCGCGGAACGGATGTCGACGAAAGCAATGTCCTCGCGGGTCAGCAATTCGGCGCAATAGGGTTTGATCTCGGACTGTGGCGTGATCCGCCCGGTGCCGTACACAATGCGTTCCTCGGCATTATAGGCTTTGATCAGATAGTCCGGCGAGCTGGTCAACACCTGCGGGATTTCCGAACTGAAGTAAGGCGGGCATTCGGCGGCGCACAGAAAGATCGGCCCGGTTTCGGCATAGGGTTGCGGCGCAGAGAACGGTCGATGCGCGCAAATCAGCATCCCCGCCCCTTTTGGCACATGGCACAAACAATGCCGACACGGCGCGGCGTCATAGGGGTTCAACACCCGCTCAGGCGTCTGGCCATTGGCATCCGGTTTGCCAAGGCGCAGCGCATGGGCGGTGAGGGTGGGCAGTCCTTGAAAGATCATCGTAACGCTCCTGTGTGGATGTGCCTCAGACCTAAAAAACCACCCCTCATTTGGCGACCCGGATCCTGTGGAAACGGATTTGGGGACCGAAGCGCCGTGACTTGCGGAGGACGGGGCTTGACCAAACAAGAAATGCAACTGGGAAAACCCAATTGCCCAACAAAAAACCGCCCCCAAGGGAGCGGCTTTTCAATGTTTTACAGACCCAACTCAGATCAGAGCATGGTGATCCGGTAGCTTTCGATCACCGTGTTGGCCAAAAGCTTGTCGCACATCTCTTTGATCGACTCTTCCGAGGTGCCATCGGCCAGATCCAATTCGATCACCTTGCCCTGACGGACCTCGTTGACGCCCTCAAACCCAAGCGCGCCGAGCGCGTGTTGGACGGCCGCCCCCTGAGGGTCGAGAACACCGGTTTTCAGCATGACGTCGATGCGGGCTTTCATCGTGGGCAATCCTTTAGGAAGTTAGTTGATCAGGGTCGGCTTGTCGCCGATCGGGCCGTTCGTGGGCAAAACGCCAAGGCGGCGGGCCACTTCGGAGTAGGCATCGGTGAGCGAGCCCAGGTCGCGGCGGAACACGTCTTTATCAAGCTTTTGTCCGCTTTCGATGTCCCACAACCGGCAGCTGTCCGGCGAAATCTCATCGGCCACGATCAGGCGCATGAAATCGCCGTCCCAGACCCGGCCAATTTCGATTTTGAAATCAATCAGTTTGATGCCAACGCCATACATCACGCCGGACATGAAATCATTCACCCGCAACGCCAAAGCGACGATGTCGTCGAGGTCCTGCTGCGAGGCCCAACCAAAGGCGATGATGTATTCTTCGGGCACCAAAGGATCGCCCAAAGCGTCGTCTTTGTAGGAAAATTCGATGATCGGACGCGGCAGGCGCATCCCCTCTTCGAGACCCAGACGTTTGGCCATGGACCCCGCGGCAAAGTTGCGCACGATGACTTCGAGCGGAATGATCTCGCACTGGCGGATCAACTGCTCGCGCATATTGAGGCGTTTGATGAAGTGGTTCGGCACGCCGATGGCGGTCAGGCCGTTCATGAAAAACTCGGACAAGCGGTTGTTCAACACGCCCTTGCCTTCGATGGTGGCGCGCTTCTCGGCGTTGAACGCGGTGGCGTCATCTTTGAAATACTGGATCAGCGTGCCCGGCTCCGGACCCTCATAAAGAGTCTTTGCTTTGCCTTCATAGATTTTTTTACGGCGCGCCATGGGGCCTCCAAAAGCTGATGGGCCGGGAATCATCGCGACCGGCCTCTTTATGCCGCTCTTTAGGGCAAGGGAACGCCGGGAGCAAGTTCGGCGCCATATTTGCCCCCGCCAGAGCGGAAAACTCTGTCCAAACGCCACCTGCCCCATGCCAACACGCTGTGTCCTTTTAAAGTTTTTGATAAATATTCATTCATGCGTCTTGATATGTCGCAAAGATAAGTCCCATATTTTAAGTAAGATCAGCAGTTGAGGAGGAGCCAACAATGACCACATTTGACGACCGCGAAGCCGCATTTGAATCCAAATTTGTCCATGACGCCGAGACCCAATTTCGATTGGAGGCCCGTGCGAACAAAAAAATTGCGCTTTGGGCCGCCGATATTATGGGCAAATCCGCAGCCGACGCTTTGGCCTATGTGGCGGAGGTGATCCGCGCCGATATGCAAGAATCCGGTGCCGAAGATGTGATCGCCAAAGTCGCCGCAGACCTCGGCGCGCGCTCAACCGCCGCAGCGATCCGCGAAAAATATGCCGCCTTCCTGGTCGAGGCTCAACAAGAGATGATGCAATAAGTTTGGCGTAGTGCCGATCCGACAAGCCCGGCTGTGGTCGGGTTTGGTGGTTATCGTTCAGCCCCCAACAGACACCGTCAATCACTGTGTCAATCACAGTCAATTTTAGCATCACGGCCCGCAGTCATCCTGCGGGCCGTTTTCACATCTCCACCTCAAACACAGTTCTATTTGCCGGTCTATTTGCCGGTTTTGGCTGCGCCGCGCTCAAATTGAACGTGGATTAATCGAATCTTGGCAAACCGGGACTATTGCTCACAGACCAATCATGTGTGCGCTTGATCCCCCCAGCGCGCCAGAACCCGACCTCAGGCTCAGCCCAAAAGGACCACCTTCGCCATGCGCCACAGCCCGTTCGACATCGAAGAGGCCCTTCGCGTCCCCGATCCCGTGCGCTCGAAGTCCAAGCCGGTGCGACCGCAACTCGGGGTGAAACCGGGGGTGACACAGGGGGCGAAACCAGAGAAGACGAACGGCCTGCGCGCACTTTTGGGCAAACAGCTTTTGCCGCTGGCCATGACCCTGTTCATCGGCTGGCTGGTCTGGGGCAAGATCGCCCATCTCGACCTTGCCGCCATTGCCGCGTCCATCACCACGATTGGCCCCGGTCAATGGGGCCTCGCCGGGCTTGCCACAATGGGCAGTTTCTGGGCCGTCGGCCAATATGACCGTGTGCTGCATGCTCAGCTCGGCACCGGCATTTCCGCCCGTGCGGCACGCCTTTCTGGCATTGCGGCAATCGGATTGTCGCAATCCTTAGGCTTTGGCGCTTTGACGGGCGCGTTGATCCGCTGGCGGATGTTGCCGGAATTGACGCTTTGGCAGGCCGCACGCCTCTCTGCTGCGGTCGCGCTCTCCTTTTTGGCCGGTTGGGCCGTGGTCGCCGCCGTCGCGGTGCTGGCCTTTCAACCGGATATCCCGTGGATGAAATCGCTCGCCACCGGGGCGATTGCTCTGGCGATTGCGATGGCTGTGATTTCGGTCTACCCGCCCGGACCGTTGGTGCGTGTGCCGTGGCCCAGCCTGCGCGCCATGGGCACGGTCATCGGTCTGGCCGCCTGTGACACCATCCTCGCGGGCCTTGCCCTTTATGCGCTGATGCCGCCTGAGGTGTCCCTTGCCATCGGCCAAACCATTTCCGCCTATCTGTTTTCACTGGGCGCTGGCATCATTGGTTCGACACCGGGCGGGGTCGGTCCATTTGAGGCCACGCTGGCCTCATTGTTGCATACAATTGAACTTGACCAGCTTTTGGGCGCGGTTTTGGCGTTTCGTTTGGTCTATTACGCCCTCCCCGCCATGCTTGCCGGGCTGCTGATCTTGCGCGGACCCCGCTCCTGCTCGCTGTCACGCGAACCCGGTCTGGTCAAAACCAAAAGCGCACCCTACCTCACACCCGAAATGGAAATACAGCTCTTTTCCGCCCCGCGGGCAGAAGCCAACCTGTTGCGCACACGCGATTTTTCCCTTTTGACCTCGGAAAAGGGTCGCCCCTTGGGCCTTGCCGCCCCGATTGGCCAATCGCTTGTCATGCTCTCCGATCCGATTGCTGCACGGGGCTGCCCGTCTGCCGCCCGCGACGCCCTGTCTCGTGCCGCGCGGATGCGCTACCGCATGCCCGCGATTTACAAATGCGGCGCGCGCATGGCCGCCTCGGCGCGCAAGGCGGGGTGGAAAGTCCTCCCGACAGCACAAGAGGCGTGGCTCGTACCCGCTCGGTTTTCGCTCGAAGGCTCAAAAACCCGACAACTGCGCCGGGTCATCCGCAAGGCCGAAGAGGCGCAGATCAAAGTCCGCGAAGGCGCCCGCGACCTGCCCCTCGCAGACATGGATCGCGTGGCACAGGAATGGCTCGGCATGCGCGGCAAGGAGCGCGGGTTTTCCATGGGCACCTATGACCGCGGCTATATTTCCTGCCAAAGGGTGTTTCTCGCCTATCAAGGTGAAAATCTTGTGGCCTTCATTTCGCTACATGAAAGCCGCCATGAGATGACGCTGGATCTGATGCGCGCGGGATCTGCGGCCCCGGATGGCACAATACAGTTGCTGATCATCGAGGCCATTCGCGCCGCTGCCGCCTATGGCTGTCCGCGCCTGTCCTTGGCCGCCGTGCCCTGGGACGGTCACGACGATGACGCTTTGACCCGTTGGCTTCGGGGTAAGTTCCTTGCCAAATCGGGGGCTGCGGGTCTGCGCCGGTTCAAATCCGCCTTTGCCCCACAGTGGGAAACGCTCTACCTCGCCGCCCCGTCTCGCTTGGCGCTTGCGGTGGCGGGTATGGATATTTTGCGCCGGGTGACCGCACCTCCGCCCAGACCCACCGCGAACCCGATGAAAGCCTCACGCTTTGCCACCCACCGCACCCTGCATCTGTTTCGCCGCCGTCCCACTGGTGCGGGTTGAGGCGAACACGGCGCATCCCTTCTGTTCGCTCCTGGTCGTGCGAATGTGCAGCACGCTCATGATCTTTATGACCTGATTGAATTTGATAAATCGGGCCAGACATGGCACATGGGCTACAAACCCCCGGTCGGGCCGCCCGTCCGGGACCTTTTTCTTTGTCGCGCGCCCTCGCGCCCCCTTATTCAGTCCCCCGGAGCCGCCATGACCGACGCCCCCCTGCCCAACGCCCTCTCCAAACTTCTCGAAACCCGCGATTGGCTGATGGCTGATGGGGCGACGGGCACAACGCTGTTCAACATGGGCCTGTCCTCTGGCGACGCGCCGGAGCTTTGGAATGTCGACAAACCCGAAAACATCACCCGGCTTTATCTGGGCGCAGTCGAGGCCGGGTCTGATATTTTTCTCACCAATTCCTTTGGCGGCACCGCCTCGCGCCTCAAATTGCACAAATCCGAACACCGCGTGCATGAGCTGAACAAAGCCGCCGCCGAAATCGGCCGCAACGTCGCTGATCGTGCCGGGCGTGTGGTGATTGTGGCCGGGTCCATGGGCCCGACCGGAGAGATCATGGAACCGATGGGACCGCTGTCTTATTCTGCCGCTGTCGAGATGTTCCACGAACAGGCCGAGGGGCTGAAAGCCGGTGGCGCCGATGTGGCGTGGATCGAAACCATCTCTGCCGCCGACGAATATAAAGCCGCCGCAGAAGGCGCGACTTTGGCCGGGCTGCCCTGGGTCGGCACGATGAGTTTTGACACGGCGGGGCGCACGATGATGGGCGTCACCTCGGCGCAACTTGCGGATATGGTTGAAAAAATGCCAACGCCTCCCGTAGCCTATGGCGCCAATTGCGGCACCGGCTCGTCGGATTTGTTGCGTACGGTTTTGGGCTTTTCAGCACAAGGCCATGAGCGCCCGATCATTGCCAAAGGCAACGCAGGTATCCCACGCTACATGGACGGGCACATCCATTATGATGGCACGCCCGAATTGATGGGCGATTACGCCTGTATGGCGCGCGATGCCGGGGCGACGATCATCGGCGGCTGCTGCGGCACCACGCCCGAACATCTGCGCGCCATGAAAGAGGCGCTTGAAACCCGTCCGCGCGGCGAACGTCCAACGTTGGAACAGATCACCGCGAAACTCGGCGGCTTCTCTTCGACCTCAGATGGCACTGACGACAAAGGCCCCGCCAAACGCGAACGCTCCGGCCGTCGCCGGGCCCGCGATTGATCCATAGAGGAAAATGCAGATGACCCGCCCGGTCTCAGAACAGGCTCAATTGATCGCCCGCTTTGGGCGGCACCGCGAACAGATCCTGTCTGAGCGCGGGCAGCTTTGTCATGAGGCCGGTGCGGTTGAGCGAGATGTCAAAGCGTTGCGCCATGAGTTCGGCCCATTCGCCCTCGCCTCTCATCCGCTTGCCCCAATGGCTGTCATACACTTTACCGCCATGCAGCTCGCGCACGCGGTTCATCACCCGCTGCGCCCTGTCGGGCACATGGGTGGCCAGCCAATCTTCGAACAGGGGCGCGACTTCCAAAGGCAGACGCAACATGATGTAGCCTGCGGCCTTGGCGCCGTGACTGGCGGCGGCGCCCATGATGGCCTCCAGCTCGTGATCGGTCAGCGCCGGGATGATCGGCGCAATCATGACGCGCACGGGGATGCCCGCATCGGCCAAAAGGCGCATGGTTTTCAACCGCCGCGCCGGCACCGGAGCCCGGGGTTCGAGTTGCCGCGACAGGCGCGAGCCCAGCGTGGTGACGGACAGACCGACCTGCACCAGCCCCTTGGCCGCCATCGGTTTCAACAGATCAATGTCGCGTTCGATCAACGTGCCTTTGGTGGTGATCGTGAGCGGATGATTGTGCGCGGACAGCACCTCAAGCAGCCCGCGCATCACCCGATCACGCGCCTCAATCGGTTGGTAGGGATCGGTGTTTGTACCGATGGCAATCGGGGCCACAGTGTAAGATGCGGCGCTGAGTTCACGGGCCAAAACCTCCGCTGCGCCCTTTTTGCGGGTCAGTCGGGTTTCAAAATCCAAGCCCGCAGACAGCCCGAGATAGGCATGGGTGGGCCGCGCGAAACAGTAAGAACAGCCGTGTTCACAGCCCCGGTACGGGTTGATCGAGCGGTCAAACGGAATGTCGGGACTGTCGTTGCGGGTGATGATTTTGCGCGGACGTTCGTCCACGGTCGTGGTGCGCGCGATGGTTTGCTCAAGCTCGGCATCCCAGCCGTCGATAAAGGTTTCACGCGCCAGCCGTTCAAACCGGCCGCTGGCATTCGACTGTGCCCCGCGCGCCTTGGGCACCAGCCCAAGCGGCAGCGTATCGGCAAGCAAATCTGGGTGTTGAGTGGAATCATGAGCCATGCCCAAAATGTAGAACAAAATGAGAACATATGCCAATCCCCATTGCGCGGGACTTGGCAGAAATCACCGCACACACAGGCGCAGTTTGGCCCTGTCCAAGAAGGAAATGCAGATGTCTGACAATGAAGACGACCTGATCCTGTCCGATCTCAACGACGATGAATTGACCGAACAGATGATGGATGACCTCTATGACGGTCTGAAAGACGAGATCGAAGAATCCGTGCGCATCCTGTTGGAGCGGAAATGGACCCCTTACGACATCCTGACCAAAGCGCTGGTCTCGGGGATGCAGATCGTCGGCGACGATTTCCGCGACGGGATTTTGTTTGTCCCCGAAGTGCTGCGTGCGGCGCAGGCGATGAAGGGCGGCATGGCGATCCTGAAACCGCTTTTGGTCGAAACCGGCGCGCCAAAAATGGGCAAAATGGTCATCGGCACGGTCAAAGGCGACATTCATGACATCGGCAAAAACCTTGTGGCGATGATGATGGAAGGCGCGGGATTTGAGATCATTGACCTGGGCATCAACACCGAGGCCGCGAGTTACATTGGCACGGCAGAGGCCGAGGGCGCGGACATTATTGGCATGTCCGCCCTGTTGACCACGACCATGCCCTATATGAAAACCGTGATCGAGAGCCTGACCACACAGGGTCTGCGCGACAAATATATCGTGCTCTGCGGCGGTGCGCCCTTGAACGAAGAGTTCGGTCGGGCCATCGGCGCGGATGCCTATTGCGATGATGCGGCGATTGCGGTGGAAACCGCGAAACGCCTGATCGCCGCGCGCCACAATCAACTCTAACCACGTGCCCACGACCGCAGGAGCCAGACATGAAAATTGACAAATTGGCCTTAATCCTCGTGGTCGTGGGCGGCGCAATTTTAGGGACGCTGTGGTTGGGATCCATGATTTTGGCCAGTTTGCAAATGCCCCTGATGTGGCCTGTGGTGATCGTCGCCCTCGTCGTGGGCTATATCGCATGGCGCGTTCTGGAGGACCGTCTGTCGAGCGCCGAAGACGATCATTACGACAAAATTGAAAAGTAAAAGGGTCTATAAATGCTTGTTTTGACAACTGAAACCGTCGCCGGGAGTGAGGTGTCCGTCTCTCTTGGACTGGTGCGCGGATCGACCGTGCGGGCCAAACACATCGGCTCTGACATTGTCGCATCCCTGCGCAATATCGTCGGCGGCGAGGTGAAAGAATATGCCTCCCTCTTGGCCGGAGCCCGCGAACAGGCGATGGATCGGATGATCGCAGAGGCCACAGCACTTGGCGCAGATGCGATTGTCGCGGTGCGGTTTCAAACCTCGGCCATCGCCCAATCGGCGTCTGAGGTCATGTGCTATGGGACCGCGGTCAAACTGAAATGAACCCCGTTCCGCTCAGTGATGAGGCCCTGCGCGATCAGGGCCTCGATCAGGTCGGCACGGGCAAGACCTTGGTCATCGCCTGTGGCGCTTTGGCCCGCGAGGTCTTGGCCCTGATTGCGGCCAACGGGTTGGATCATCTGACGCTGACCTGCCTGCCCGCGATCTTACACAACACGCCCGAAAAAATCACCCCGGCGGTCGAGGCCGCGATCCTCAAGCACCGTGGGAAATATGACCATATCCTCGTGGCTTATGGGGATTGTGGCACCGGCGGGCAGTTGCAGAATTTATGTGAGAGATACGGGGCAGAGATGATCTCAGCCCCGCATTGTTACTCGTTCTTTGAAGGGGCCGAGGCTTTTGCCGCCCATGGCGAAGTCACGAGTTTCTACCTGACGGATTTTCTCGCCCGGCAATTTGACGCCTTTGTGTGGAAACCGTTGGGGTTGGATCGCTACCCGGATTTGCGTCACATGTATTTCGGCAATTACGAAAAACTGGTCTATCTGGCGCAAACCGAGGACGCGGATTTGACCGAGACGGCGCGCGTGTGTGCCGACCGTCTGGGCCTGACATTCGAACGTCGCTTTACCGGCTACGGCGATCTTGAACGGTTTATCCGCGCCTGATGCGATTACGCTGTGGCTCTGGTCGCCGTTTCGCGAATGCGGGTGACCATGGCCCGCAGCCCGTTTGAGCGTTGCGCAGACAGGTGTTCGTCCAATCCCAGCCGCGCCAATTCCGCAGGGGCATCGACAGCCATAACCTCGGGCAAACGCAACCCCGCGTACAGCTCATGCAAGATTGCGATCAGCCCCTGCACGATCATCGCATCCGAGGCTCCGACAAAGTCAAACCGCCCCCCCTCGATGGTCGGCACCAACCAGACTTGCGAGGCGCAGCCTCAACCTTGGTCGCGGGCACTTTGAACGCGTCATCCAAGGGGGCGAAGGCTTTGCCCATCTCGATCACATGGCGATAGCGGTCCTCCCAATCGTCCAGAAACTCAAAGGTTTCAACGATGTCTTCAAAGCGCTCCGTCGCCATCGGGTCTCTCCTTGTTCCGTTGATCCTTCACATAAGGCGTCAGGGGGAGAAGGTCCAGCATCCGCGCCGATTGCGACCCTTTTCAAGCCCGCTGTTTTCAGGTAGCCCTTGGGCAAAGAGATTTATGGGGAGAGGCCCGATGCGGCGTCAGGTGATTGTTTCTGGGTTGGTGCTCATGCTGGTAACGGGCTGCGCCTCGATCAAAGAGTCGCGGATCAACCCTCTGAACTGGTTTGGCAAATCCGAACCGGTCACCGTGTTGAATGATGGCACCGCTGTCACCGTCCTGCCCTCCTTGGCGCCGCGCAAAGGCTATCCGAACTTCGTTGATACCCGGCCCTTGGCGCCGGCCATTTCGGATGTCAACGTGGTCAAATCGGCCTCTGGTGCCATCATCACCGCCACCGCAACCCTGCCCACGCTTGGCTATTTCGACGCCGAACTGGTCCGCGTGGCCTCTGCGGATGCCTCTGTCGCCGCCTATGACTTCCGCCTGCGCCCACCGACCTCCGCCGCGCCCACGGGCACCGCCGCACAACGTCGGATCACCGCGGCCAAATCGCTCTCGAACGAAGATCTTGCGGGCATTCGTACCATCCTCATCAAAGGGGCCGCAGGCGCACGTCAAGTGCGGCGCTAAAACGGCACGGGCCGCGCTCTGGCCCGCCTTTACATCCCGGCTTTGCCAAGACATCCTGCGCCTCGACGAAACACCTAAGAGGCGCGCGATGTCCCCCAACTCCCCCCGCAATATCATCATCGACACCGATCCGGGCCAAGACGACGCCATGGCGATCCTTTTGGCGCTTGGCTCGCCCGAAGAGGTGAACGTCCTCGGCATCACCGTGGTCGCCGGAAACGTGCCTTTGGCATTGACCGCGAAGAACGCGCGCAAGGTCTGCGAAGTGGCCGGGCGGCCCGATGTCAAAGTGTTCGAAGGCTGCGACCGCCCGCTGGCGCACACGTTGGTGACGGCGGAGCATGTGCATGGCAAGACCGGGCTGGACGGTATCGAATTGCCCGATCCAGTGATGCCGCTCCAGGATCAAAACGGCGTCGATTTCATCATCGACACGTTGCGAGCGGAACCTGCGGGCACGGTGACGCTCTGTCCTTTAGGGCCTTTGACCAATATTGCGACAGCATTCAACAAGGCGCCGGATATTATTGAAAAGGTTCAGGAAATCGTTTTGATGGGAGGTGCATATTTTGAAGTCGGCAATGTCACTCCTGCCGCCGAATTCAACATCTACGTTGACCCGGAAGCCGCTGATATTGTGTTTAAATCTGGCGTTCAACTGACCGTTATGCCACTCGATTGCACCCATAAGGTGCTGGTGACCGCGCCGAGGCTTCAGGCCTTTCGCGACTTTGGCACCCATCTGGGCGATGTTGTGGCCGGGTGGCTGGACTTTTTTGAGCGCTTCGATGTCGAAAAATATGGCTCGCTGGGCGGCCCGCTGCATGACCCGACCGTGATCGCTTATCTGATCAAGCCCGAGTTGTTTTCGGGGCGGTTTATCAATGTCGAGATTGAAACCCATTCCGATCTGACCCGTGGCATGACCGTTGCCGATTGGTGGGGGGTCACAGACCGCGCGCCAAATGCAATGTTTATGGCGGAGGCTGATGCGGACGGTTTTTTCGCGCTTTTGACCGAAAGGGTGGCGCGGCTGAACGGATGAGCTAAGTAAACGCGTGACACGAAACGGAGGGCGCGACATGGTCCAATTTGACAACAGCTACGCCCGACTGCCGGAGCGGTTTTATACCAAGATCGCCCCCGAAGAGGTGCCCGCCCCCGAGATGGTGCTGTTCAACGCAGAGCTTGCGGCGCAGTTGGGTGCCTCCGATTGGGACGCATCGGTGTTTGCCGGAAATGTGATCCCGGACGGGGCCGATCCTCTGGCACAGGTCTACGCCGGGCATCAGTTTGGCGGTTGGTCGCCACGTTTGGGCGACGGGCGCGCGGTGTTGTTGGGTGAGGCTGTCACAGAGCATGGCCGATTTGACATCCACCTCAAAGGCGCGGGCCGCACCCCCTATTCGCGCAATGGCGATGGGCGGGCGTGGATCGGTCCGGTGTTGCGTGAATTTATCGTCAGCGAATTTATGCATGCTGCGGGGGTTCCGACCACGCGCGCCTTGGCCGCCGTGCGCACCGGCGCGCGGGTG
>NZ_PYIB01000050.1:0-35737 GCF_009129705.1 Roseobacter sp. TSBP12 | reverse complement strand
CACCCGGCTGGGCGGCTTCGGCTGCGGCGGCGAGGCGGGCGGCGCGGGCAGCGGTCTGATGATCCCCCAGCGCCACCGGTTCGCCGGCACAGCCCATGGAACAATCCAGATGCAGCTTGGTGAACCCTGCACGGGCGTAGGCGGCGATCATGGTTTCGGCCTTTTGCATGGCGGCATCCGGGGGCAGGGCTTTCCAGGGGTTCGGGCCCAGATGATCGCCGCCAAGGATCAGGCGTTCGTGTGGAAAACCGGTGCGGTTTGCGATAGCAAAGACCCGATCGCGAAAATCCTGCGGGGTCATGCCCGTGTAACCACCGTCTTGGTTCACCTGATTGCAGGTTGCCTCGATCAGGAGAGGCAGAGAGGTGGGCAGAACCGCACGCATGCAGGCTTCAAGAACGATCGGATGGGCGGAACACACTGAGGGGATACCGTTTGGTCCCGGTGTCTCTGCCCATGAGGCAATATCGGCAAGCGGGTGGGTCGTCATGTGGAGATCTCCGCATCTTCAGGAAAGGTGTTTTTCAGAAAGGCATTGAGCGCGGCTTGGGTCGACGTGCCCTCCATCGGTCCCTGTCGGGTGACAGCCAGGGCACCTGCCGCATTGGCCTGGCGCAGTGCTGCGACGGGCGGCACACCGGCCAGACGCAGGGCGACGAAAGTGCCGCCAAAACTGTCGCCAGCGCCGGTGGGGTCGACTTCGCGAACCGAAAGCGCGGCAATGTCATGGCGACCCTCGACGCTAAAATGGCTGGCTCCCTCTGCGCCGCGTTTCAGAACGATCTCGCGGATTCCGCGCGCGAGCAGGTCGTCGATCGCACCGGCCTCATCCGCGCGCTCCGAGAACAGGAAAAGCTCATCGCCCGAAGGCATGAAGATGTCGGTCTGGTCCAGAACTTCAAGCAGGCGCACGCGCAGGCCCGGCGCACCAAGGATTTCGGGACGGATGTTGGGATCGAAACTGAGTGTGCCGCCACGCGCCTTGATCCGGCGCAGAGCCTCAAGTGCGACATTGGCCATGCCGGGGGCGGAAAGGGCGGTGCCCATGATGTGCAGGTGGTCGCAACTGGCCATCAAAGCGGTGGCCGCCGGGGTGAGGTTGAGGGTTGCCGTGGCACTCTGGGCCATGGTGAAGAGAAAGGCGCGCGAGCCATCCTCGCGATAGCGAACAAAGGCGCAGCCGGTGACTTCGTCAGGCGCCACGTCGATGCCAGAAATATCGACGCCATCGCGGGTGAGACGGGCGATGTTCAGGTGGCCGAAATCATCGTCACCGACCCGACCAATGATCGCCGCCTCATAGCCGAGCTTGCCGACCTGATCGACAAAGATGGCGGGCGCACCGGACGGGAAGGGGCCGACAAGGGGTTGCGGCTCGCGAAACCCGTCGCCTCTGGTGGTCGCCACCAGTTCGACGAGGATTTCACCGACGGTCAAAATTTTGGACATTGGATGGGGTATCCATTGTGGTCTCGGGGAGCGCGCGCCCACAGCGAACAAGCCGTGTGGCGCGCGGGGCCCGGATCAGAGCGTGGCGCCCATCATCATCCGGACGATTTCCTCGTCATTGGTCTCGGCAGGTCGACGTTCGCCGGCCACCACCCCGCGGGCGAGGACGATGATCCTGTCCGCAGCGGCGAAGATATCGGGCAGGTTGTGAGAAATCAGAATGATCCCCACCCCCTGCTTTTTCAGGCGTTCGATGAGGGCCATGACCTCACGTTGTTCGGGGACACCAAGCGCCGCGGTCGGTTCGTCCATGATGACAATGCCTGCCTGCCAGTGGATCGCACGGGCGATGGCAATCGCCTGACGCTGACCGCCCGACATTTCGCGCACCGGGGCGGTTGGGTCCGGCACCACGATTCCGAGGCTGAGCATCACTTTCGCCGCATCTTCCCGCATCTTCTTGCGGTCGAGGTAGGGGACCCCGAGCACATGCTTGACCGCCTCGCGCCCGAGGTAAAGGTTCAGCCCCGGATCAAGATTGTCGGCCAGCGCAAGATCTTGATAGATCGTCTCAATCCCCGCGGTGCGCACCGCTTCGGGGGTTTTCCCCGTCAACAACGCGCCGTTCATGTAGACTTTGCCGTCGGAGGGTTGATAGACGCCCGAGATCATTTTGATCACGGTCGACTTGCCCGCGCCGTTGTCGCCTGCAAGGACGACGCATTCGCCGGGATTGACCTCAAAGCTGACGTTCTTGACCGCCTCGTTGCCGCCGAACCGTTTCTTGAGACCGTCGATCTTCAAAAGCGTAGTCATGATTTACCTCCCATAAGCCGGTCTTTTGACTGGTCCACAAGGACAGCAACAATGATCACGAGGCCCACCGCAACGAATTGCCAATAGGGCGGCAAGCCACAGAAGACGAGACCAAACTGGATCACGGCGATGATGAAGGCGCCGATGACGGTGCCGGTGATGGTGCCCTGACCGCCGGTGAGTGACGCACCTCCGATGAACACCGCAGCGACGGCGTAAAGCAGGATCGGTTCCCCCGCATTGGCGGCTCCGGCCGAAAAACGGCTGGTGTAGATCAGCCCACCAATACCCGCCGTGAAGGCCGAAAGGATAAAGAGCAGGATCAGGTGCTTTTTGACATTCACGCCAGCCCGTTCCACCGAGGCACGGTTGGCCCCGAGCGCATAGTTGTGGGCGCCAAATCGCGTGTGCTTGAGCAGGTAGTGACAGACGAGCGTCAGAACGGCGGCCACGACCAGTGGAACCGGAAGACCGAGGATGTCACCATTGCCGAAAGCGCGGGTATGGTCGTTGCGGATCGACACCGTCGCACCGCCGGCCACAATCAGGGCCGCGCCACGGGCGATGCCATAGGTGCCCAGCGTACCGATGAAACTCGGCACATTCAGGATGGCAACAAGCCAACCGTTGACCGCGCCGACCAACGCGGCAGCGCCGAGACCTGCCAGCATGGCGAGGATCACGGTGACCCAGTCGGCGTCTGCGCCCGCCGTCCGAACGATCAGGGCCATGACAACCGCCGCGAAACCGGTACTGAAGGCGATCGAGAGGTCGATGTGACCGGCCACGATGACCAGCGTCAGTCCAAGACCGAGCAAAAGGATCTGCGAGGCGGCAATCGAGATGGCTTGCAGGTTATAGATCCGGAAAAGTAGGGTGCTTCCGGTTTGGGTTTGTGCATAGATTTCGAAAAAGCCGAGGATGAGGATCAGGAACAGCCACGACCATGCGTTTAGCAGGGACCTCACGAATGAGGTCCCCCCGGTTTAATGTTGGTGTTACTCCCGTTCACCGTATTATCCGTCATTCTGAGTAGATGAATTTGGCAGTTGCGTCGTCATTGACATTGTTGGCGTCAATCACGGTAAAGCCGGTGCCGATTGAGACCGGAACGGAGTTGCCGGTGAGAACGGCATAGGCCGTCATCACACCGTAATAGCCAATCTCCGCCGGGTGCTGGGCGATAGCCGCATCAACGAGGCCCGAGGAGATGTTGTTCACAATCGAGGTGGGAGCATCAAAGGCGATCACGGTCACCTCATCCGCTTTGTTGGCGCTTTCGACACCGTTGGCAGCACCGAGAGCCGAAAAGAGGTTGGCACCAAAGACGCCCGAGATGTCTGGGTTGCGCGCCAGAACGGCCTGAAACTGTGAGGCCGCCAACGAGGCGTCGTTCTCGTTATACTGGGTTTCAAGCACTTCGACGTTTGGAAAGCTCTCGGCCATCTCTGCCTTGAAACCCTCTTCACGCTGGTCCGTGGTCGAAATGCCGGGACGGACATTCGAGACATAGACCTTGCCTTCGCCCCCCATCTGATTTGCCATGTAGCGAGCTGCCATGCGGCCGCCTGCGGTGTTGTCCGAGGCGATGTAGGAGAATGGGAAATCCCCGTCTCCGGCACCGTCCTGATATTTGCCGTCGTCGATGAACGTGTCGACGGTGATGACCGGGATTCCCGCTTCCGACGCGCGGCGCAGCGGCTCGATCATCTGGACGCTGTCGGTCGGAGCAATCAGGATCGCATCCGGGCCGCGTCCAATGACGGCGTCAAGGACCGGGGTTTGCAGGACCGGATCAAATTCTTCGGCCCCCTGAAAGTCGACGGTGATTCCAAGGGCGTCCGCGGCCGCCTGCGCACCACGATTCATGGTGATATAAAAGGCGTCAGTGGTGAGGCCGGGAATAAGGGTGATCCTGAGATCGTCCTGTGCTTGTACGGCTCCGGCGGAGCCGAGTACCGCTGCGAAGACAGCGGTTTTGATAAGATTTTTCATATAGGTTTCCTCCCTTGTTCGCACGGCTCCATTGAGCCGCATCTCTTGATCTGCCCCTTCCTCCTCAGGGCGAATCAAAGAACCGAAATTCGGTGACGGCAGCTTGCCGGGGTTCTCCCGGCCTAGCAAGAAGTAAATATCAGAAATATATTTCCAAATACTGCAACTGTGTAAACCCAAATGGTTGCCACATTCCAATCTGTCTCTTGATCTGCAAGTTATCCGCGAGTCCGCCTGAGACCGATTGCCATTTGTCGTCGCTTGGTGCAGGAGGTTTCTGTCTGAAACATATTTCCAGTGAGAGCCGATGACCAAGCGCGTGAAACCCCACAAACTTCTCAATCGTCATATGATGCATACGGCGGCCAAGCTGCACTACCTGGAAGGATTGTCGCAGGTTGAGGTCTCCCGTCGCATGGAGGTGTCGACCGCGACGATCTCTCGCCTGCTGGGCCTTGCCCGTGACGAGGGGATCGTCCGCATTCAGGTGTTGGACCTCGACGAGTCTGACGGGCTGGGAAACAAACTTGCGGCGGCTCTGGGCCTGAAATCTGTCCGGGTGACGGAAAGTGACAAAGCGGTGGCGCTCAGCACACAGGTGGGCGCTTTGCTCATTGAGGCGCACCTTGCCCCCGGAGCTGTCGTGGCCATTGGCTGGGGCCGCACGATTCAAAGCGTCATCTCCGCCGGTCTGCCTAAGGTGCCCGAAGTGGTGGTTGTGCCTATAACCGGCGGGATGCATGAGACCGCGTCTCACTTTCAGATCAATGAATTCGTGCGCATGGCGGCGGAACAGATGGGGGGGGAAGCACGGTTTCTCTATGCCCCTTCGATGGTGTCACCTGAGTTGCATTCCGTTCTCCTGCGCGATCCGCGCACGGCTCAGCTTATTGACCTTTGGGCGCGGGTCGACGTGGCAATTGTGGGCCTTGGGGCCTATTTGCGTGACGGGACGAATACCAGCATGGGCTTCAGCGCGGC
This sequence comes from Roseobacter sp. TSBP12, assembly GCF_009129705.1. Lineage (NCBI taxonomy): Bacteria > Pseudomonadati > Pseudomonadota > Alphaproteobacteria > Rhodobacterales > Roseobacteraceae > Roseobacter > Roseobacter sp. TSBP12. The sequence goes on along the minus strand of NZ_PYIB01000050.1, from coordinate 30,496 downwards.
GGAGGCGGCGCGGGTGTCTGGTGATGTCGTGCGGCACTATTTTGACAGGGAAGGGTGTGAAATCCGTTGGCCGGGGCAGGAGAACCAGATGTCGATTGGCCGGGCGCAACTCGAACGCATTCCGCTGTCTATCGGCGTTGCCATGGGGCGCGAGAAGGCGGCGTCCATCATCGGTGCCGCACGTTCGGGGATGATCAACGCTCTGGTGACAGACACGCGGGCGGCAAGCCAGGTGCTTGACCTGCTGGAAAGCAGCGAAAGTATCTAGCGCCTAATATAGAAATTTATTTCTGAAAAAAATTGTTGAGAATGAACTCTGCGACCGCTACTGCTTAGGCAAGCTGCGGGTGTTGGAGGGATTCCGAATGAGAATCGCATCATCTGCACCGATGGCAGGGGGAGGGGTCTCAGCAGAAATGCGGGATGCCACGACGGGTTCGCCTGTCGTGCCCCTGTCTGCGGTGTCCGCAGCCTGAGTGACCGGCACATGCCGGATGGCGAGATGATACGAGACAAGGATCAACCCGAATGACCAAATTGATGACGACAGCCGAACGCCGTGGGTACCGGCAGATTTGCGGGGACAACGGCTTGATGATGGTTGTTGCCTGTGACCAACGCGGCGGGATGCGCAAGGTCTTGGCCGACACCCCAGAGGCCCAATCGGCCATCGACGAAGCCATGCTGGGTGTGGTGAAATCCGGCATAGTGCGTCATTTGGCGAACAAAGCCTCCTGCGTGCTGCTCGACGCGGTATGCGCCGTGCCGGGGGTTGTGGACGACGGGACGCTGTCCCGCGACACGGGTCTGTTGATCGGTCTGGATGCCTCGGGCTGGGACACGGACGAGAACGGCTATCAAATATCGAAACTCGTGCCGGGCATCACGGCGCGCCGTGTGCGTGAGCTGGGCGGGACGGGTGCGAAGCTCATGGTTTACCTGCGGCCCGATCGGCCGGACGCCAACGTGATCAACGTCGGGATCATCAAGGATTGCATCGCGGACTTCGCCGCCGAAGACCTTCTTCTGGTTGTCGAAATCCTGACCTACCAACTCGAGGGTGAAAGCGATGAGGCCTATCGCGCGGCCTTCCCAAGCCTCATCGTCGAAAGCGCGCGGATTTCGTTGGAGCTTGGTTCCAAAGTTCTCAAGCTGCCCTATCCGGGGACGGCGGAGGCCTGTGCCGAAATCTCTGCGCTTTGTGGGGATGTGCCTTGGGCCGTGTTGTCTGCCGGTGTCGACCACGACACTTTTATCGGTCAGGTCGAAACCGCGATGCAAAACGGGGCCTCAGGCGTCATCGCCGGGCGCGCCCTATGGAAAGATTGCATTTCGTTGACCCCGGAGGTCAACGCGGACAATCTGGAAAAGATTGCCAGTGAACGGCTCAAGCAAATCCAGGACATCTTGGAACGCCATGCGGACAAGCGCTAACACAACGATCGGCGTGGATGTCGGGGGAACCCGCATCCGCGTCGCGCGGATCACGGCAGAAGGGGCGCTTCTGGACCGGGTGATCGAACCTGTCTGTCAGGACGCTGGCGGGTTTTTGACGCAACTTTTGCGCTTGGTGGACAGGATGCGCGATGGGGCCACGGCTGTTGGCATTGGCATTCCAGGCCGTGTTGATGGCCGCACAAAGAAAATTCTTTCTGCGGGATATCTGGATATCGCCGGGCTTGATCTTGCGGCAGAGGTGCGACAGGCGACAGGGCTACCCGTCCGGGTTGAAAATGATGCGACCATGGCGCTGATTGCCGAGGGGTTCAGCCGTACGGGTGGGCGTGACGGGTTGGTCTTTATGGTGACGATCGGCACGGGCATTGGCGGCGCTGCGCTCCTTGATGGTCAGCCGTGGTACGGCGGGGGCCTGTCGGGTCAGTTTGGTCACATCGTCGTCTCTTCCGACGGGCCTCTGTGCAAATGCGGACGCCGCGGGTGTGTCGAGACATTCAGTTCCGGCACGGCCCTTGGGCGGTTGATGGCCGAGGCCGGCATGCCCAAGGACATTCGCGCAGAGGATGTGCTGTCCCGCGCCAAAGCTGGGGACGGTCAAGCGCGGGTCCTGCTCGATGTTTGGGCGGCGCCGCTTCAACGGGCCTTGCAATCTCTGGTGTCGATGGCGGATCCAAAGCTGATCCTGGTGGGCGGCGGGCTTGGGCAGGAAATGTCTGCGGCTCTGGCGCATCTGCCGGACGAGTCGCATTGGTTCACGGTGCCAGTCGAACCGGCGCGTTTGGGCGACACCGCGGGGGTGATCGGTGCCGGTCTCGCCGCGTTCGACATGGCCTCGGAGATGACGGGGCAATTCCGATGAGAGGCGCGGTGTTGGTCAACGGGGTGCCGGCAAGCGGCAAATCCACCGTCGCAACCGCGCTGGTGGCTCAGTTTGACGCAGCAGGTATTGCGGCGGTGCCGCTGAGCCTTGATACGGTCAAAGAAGGCCTTTTTGCGCATATCGGCACCGGCGACCGGGACCATAACCGGATGCTGGGTCGTGCGAGTTACCACGCCATTTTCAGCTCTATTTCTGCCTTTCCGCAGCGCCTGATCCCGGTGATCGACGCGTGGCACGGATTTCAACCCGAAGAGGTTCTGCGCGCGCATATCAGGCGGGCCGGGATTGAGCGGCTGGTTGAGATCTGGGTGGCCATACCGCCCGATTTGGCGGCGGAGCGATACCGTGCGCGTTCAAGCGGGCGACATGCCGGCCATTTGCCCGCCTCCTATGCCGATGAACTTTACGAGCTCGCAAGCGTGGCCCGACCGCGCGCATTGGGCCCGGTGATAGAGGTCGATGGGGATGCGCCGATACCGGACGATCTTGGTGCGCGGGTTCTGGCGGCGCTGAACGGGGAGGGCGGTGATGTCAGAGGGACAACGTGACGGGCAACGTGACAGACAACGCGACGGGCAAGTCCACCACAGCCGACCAGCTTTGCGAGAGGCTCGTACGGTTGGGTCGCTCTGCATCCGTCTTGCCGATGGATGGGTTTCATTACGATGATGCGGTGCTCATTCAACCCTGAGAAACACCATGGGAGGAAGACAGATGGCGGACTATGACAAGGGAGCACTTCTTGTAACCGGTGCCAGCGGCGGCATCGGCGGCGCAACCGTGCGTTTGCTGTGTCACAAAGGGGCGGATGTGATCGCTGCTGGCCAGAACGAGGAAAAACTTGCAGCACTGGCGCATGAAACCGGCTGCCGGACCTTGGTTTTCGACCTGACCTCGGAAGACAGCGTTGCGGCGGCACTTGGCGATCTGGATCTGTGGGGAGTGGTGAATTGCGGTGGGTTCGGCGGTGAGATCGCAACGCCGATGGAGACTGACATCTCGGTTTTTGACAAGGTCATCTCGATCAATGCGCGCGGCGCGCTGCTTGTGACGAAATACACGTCGCGCACGATGATCCGTCTGGGCCGTGGTGGCGCGATCGTGAATGTGTCGAGTCAGGCTTCTTTGGTCGGACTGAAAGGGCATATCTCCTACGGCTCGTCAAAGGCGGCCCTCGACAATATCACCCGCGTGTCCGCCCTGGAACTGGGCCGCCACGACATCCGGGTGAACGGGGTGCATCCGACTGTGGTGATGACGCCGATGTCCGCGTGGTACTGGGGACGACCCGAGATCGAGGGGCCGTTTTTAAGCCAGATGCCATTGGGCCGTTGGGCCACCGAGGCGGACATCGCGGCGCCAATCGCCTTTCTGTTGAGTGAGGGCGCGTCGATGATTTCCGGCGTGGCCTTGCCGATCGACGGCGGCTATACGGCGGTATGAGACGGAGGTGATCTGTGCGCCGCGCGGTGATCCAGCAAAGTCGAACCGATGGTCGGGAGCGCCATAGTTTTTTGTAAGATCAAAAAGTCCTATAATTGGTATTATGTATATTAAGTAGATACTGTGCCACCGGAACTACGTGTAATAATGCTTTGTAATATAGGTATTATATCCTAACTCCCACAGCTCGCCACACTGTTAAAACGTCGGTGGCGTGCAGGCGCTGAACATCACACAGGGCTCCGGCCCAACCTGACGAAACCGATGCGGTGTGCGGCTGTCAAAATAATACGCATCACCGGGCCCAAGAATTTTTCGCTCTTCGCCGACAGTGATCTCAATGCGGCCAGAGATCACAATGCCACCTTCCTCCGCCTCATGGCCATACATCACACGCCCCGTATCCGCGCCCGGTTGATAGGTTTCCTTCAACAACATCATCGCGCGCCCAAACAACGTCGATCCCACCTGTTTGAGCGACAGCTTGCCTTTGCCGATCTCCACAAGATCCTCAGCCGCATAGAAAATCTGCCGTTCAGGATCCGGCTCAAAGGCAAAGAACTCCGACATCCGCACCGGAATACCATCCAAGATTTTGCGCAGCGCCCCGACAGAGGGATTCATCTTGCCGGACTCAATCAAGGAGATCGTCGAATTGGGCACGCCGACCTTTTTGGCCAAGGCCCGCTGTGACAGCCCGGCACGATCGCGCAACACGCGCAGTCGATGCCCAAGCGCCAGATCGTCCTGAACGCCGGAATGCGGTTGATGGTGAGTCGTGGAGACTTGGGTGTTGGAAGTGTTCATTATATCTAAACTTCTGTTTCAAGACCCTATGATTATAAGGGCTTAAAAACAGAAAGAAACAGACTATTGTGATATTCAAATCCCGCATAGCGTTTCTTTAAACACAGATGTGAAAGGCTGTTCCCATGACCAATTCCGAGCTTGCCACCCGCCGCGTCAACGCCCTTGCCCGTGGCGTCGGCGTTATGACCGACCATTTCGCTGCCCGCGCGCTCAATGCCGAAGTCTGGGACGAAGATGGCAATCGTTTGATCGACTTCGCCGCAGGTATCGCCGTGGTCAACACCGGTCACCGCCACCCGAAAGTGATCGAAGCGGTCACCGCACAGCTCGGCGCCTTCACCCACACCTGTCACCAAGTTTTGCCCTATGCGCCCTATGTGCGCCTGGCCGAACGGTTGAATGAAAAAGTACCGGGTGACTTCGTCAAAAAGTCCATTTTTGTCACAACTGGCGCAGAAGCCGTTGAAAACGCTATCAAAGTCGCGCGTGCCTATACCAAACGCGACGCCGTGATCGCCTTTGGCGGCGGCTTTCATGGCCGCACTTTTATGGGCATGTCCCTGACCGGCAAAGTTGTGCCTTATAAGGTCGGCTTTGGTGCGATGATGTCCGACGTGTTCCACGTCCCCTACCCCTGCGCTCTGCATGGCGTGTCGGTCGATGACACATTTGCCGCAATCGAGGCCCTGTTCAAAGCCGATCTTGACCCGGCCCGCGTTGCCGCCGCGATTTTCGAACCGGTCCAAGGTGAAGGCGGTTTTTATCCGGCCCCGGCAGAATTTGTCACCCGCCTGCGCGCGCTTTGCGACGCCCATGGCATCGTGATGATCGCCGACGAAGTGCAAACCGGCTTTGCCCGCACCGGCAAACTGTTCGCGATGGAGCACTATGGCGTGGCCGCCGATTTGACGACCATGGCCAAAGGCTTGGGCGGCGGTTTCCCGATCTCTGCGGTCACCGGCCGCGCCGAGATGATGGATGCGGCTGCCCCCGGCGGTTTGGGCGGCACCTACGGCGGCAACCCGTTGGGGATTGCGGCGGGCAACGCGGTGTTGGATGTGATCGAGAGCGAAGGCCTCTGTGATCGTGCCGAAATGCTCGGTGGCAAACTCAAAGCCGTTTTGGCCGAGATCCAAAAGACCACGCCGGAATTGGCGGATATTCGTGGTCCGGGCTTTATGGTCGCTGCCGAATTCCTCACCGCCGATGGCAAGCCAAACCCGGAGCTGACCGGCAAAATCCGTCTGGAAGCCTTGAAGCGCGGGTTGCTTTTGCTCACCTGTGGCGTCTATGGAAACGTCATCCGCTTCCTCGCACCGCTCACCATCGAAGAGACCGTGTTTGACGAAGCCATGACCCTTTTGACTGAGGCGGTCGCTGCCGCCAGAAAGGCCTAAGATGCGCGAACTGAAAGATCCAAGTCTGTTTGAAACCCGTGCCTATGTGAATGGCGTCTGGATCGAAGGCAAAGCGACATTCCCGGTGGAGAACCCCTCCACCGGCGACATCATCGCCCATGTCACCGACATGTCCGCCGAAGACGTCAGCATGGCGATTGACGCCGCTTACGCCGCCAAACGCGCCTGGGCGGCCAAAACCGGCAAAGAGCGGTCCGCGATCCTGCGCAAGCTCTTTGATCTCATGGTGGAAAACGCCGACGATCTGGCCACGATCCTGACCATGGAAATGGGCAAGCCCTGGGCCGAAGCGCGCGGTGAAATCCTGTATGGTGCCTCCTATATCGAATGGTTCGCCGAAGAGGCCAAACGCGTCTACGGCGATCTCATCCCCGGCGCGCAAGCCGACAAACGCATGGTGATCATCAAGCAACCCGTGGGCGTTGTCGGCGCGATCACACCGTGGAATTTCCCCAACGCGATGCTGGCGCGCAAGATGGCCCCGGCCCTCGCCGTGGGCTGTACCATGGTGGCGCGCCCGTCCGAATTCACCCCGCTCTCCGCCATCGCTTTGGCTGTATTGGCCGAACGCGCCGGCGTGCCTGCGGGTGTGTTCAACGTGTTGCCGGGTCTGGACGCGTCGGGCATGGGTGCCGAGCTCTGTGCCAACACCAAAGTCGCCAAGATCACCTTCACGGGGTCCACCCGCGTCGGCAAAATCCTGATGCGTCAGGGCGCTGAGACGATCAAGAAACTGTCGATGGAATTGGGTGGCAACGCGCCGTTCATCGTCTTTGATGACGCCGATATTGATGCGGCTGTCGAAGGTGCGATGTTGGCGAAATTCCGCAACAACGGTCAGACCTGCGTCTGTGCCAACCGCATCTATGTTCAGGCAGGCGTCTATGACGCTTTTGCCGAGAAACTCAGTGCGGCTTTGGGTGCCCTGTCGTTGGGCGATGGTTTTGCCGAGGGCGTCAACACCGGGCCGCTGATCAACGCTGCAGCCGTGGCGAAGGTCGAAGATCACATTGCCGATGCGGTCGCCAAAGGCGCGGAAGTTGTCATCGGTGGCACGCGCTCCAACTTGGGTCGGACCTTCTTTGAACCGACATTGATCAAGGGCGTGACACAACAGATGAAGGTCGCGACCGAAGAGACCTTTGGCCCGCTCGCGCCCTTGGTGAAATTCGACACCGAAGACGAGGCGGTCAGCTTTGCCAATGCCTCCGAATTCGGTTTGGCCGGGTATTTCTATACCCGCGATTTGAACCGTGCGTGGCGCGTGGGCGAAGCGCTTGAAACCGGGATGGTCGGCATCAACACCGGGGTGATTTCAACCGAAATGGCCCCGTTTGGCGGCGTCAAACAGTCCGGCATGGGCCGCGAAGGTTCGAAATACGGCTGTGACGACTATCTCGAAATCAAGAACCTGTGCTTTGGCGGCTTGTCCTAAACAGCCCCGAAGCTCTTAAACACATAACCTCCCGCAGTCTCTGCGGGAGGTTTTCTTTATCCGCCTCTTTATCCGGCGCGGGTGAGCATCCCGAACAGATCGCGCGGATCGTCCGGGTCGGCCAAAAGATCAAGAGGTTCGGAAAATGCGGTCCCCGCCACTTTATCGCGCACGAACCGCAGGGCGGAAAAATCCTCAATCGCAAAGCCAACACTGTCAAACAGCGTCAATTGATTGGCATCTGTGCGTCCCGGCACCTCGCCACGCATCACCTGCCACAGCTCTGTGACCGGATGATCTGCCGCAAGTTGCTGAATCTCACCCTCGATCCGGGTTTGCTCCGGGTATTCGACGAAAATCTGCGCCCGCGTCAGGATGTCTTTGTGAAGCTCGGTTTTGCCCGGACAATCGCCACCGATCGCGTTGATGTGCTGGCCGCGCCCGACCATATTGTCGGTCAGGATCGTCGCGCATTGTTTGTCAGCGGTGCAGGTGGTGATCACATCCGCGCCTTCGACAGCCTCTTGGGCGGAAGAACAGGCCATGACATCAAACCCCTGCCCCTCTAAGTTGCGCTTGGCCTTGGCCGTGGCCGCCGGGTCGATGTCATACAGCCGCAAGCGGGTGATGCCACAAAGCGCACGAAACGCCAGCGCCTGAAATTCGCATTGCGCGCCATTGCCGATCATCGCCATCACCGACGCGCCTTTCGGGGCCAAATAGCGCCCAACCAGTGCCGAGGTCGCCGCCGTGCGCAGCGCGGTGAGCAGCGTCATTTCCGTAAGCAGCACCGGATAGCCATTTGAAACTGAAGACAAAACACCAAAGGCCGTGACGGTCTGAAACCCCTCTTTCATGTTCTTAGGGTGGCCATTGACGTATTTGAAACCATAAAGCTCCGCATCCGCCGTCGGCATCAATTCGATTACGCCCTCAAGCGAATGCGAGGCAACGCGCGGGGTTTTGTCGAACTCCGGCCAGCGTTTGAAATCCTCTTCGATATAGGCGGCCAAGTCCGACAAAAACCGATCGACGCCAAGACTGTGCACAAGGCGCATCATATTGGCGACGGAGACAAAGGGAACATAAGCTAATTCAGAGGGTTGCGGCGTATTCATCATCCAAAACTCCGGGTCATACGGTCCAAAACGCGACGGCCAAACAGGCTGGCCGTCAAATCGCACATCAGCTTCGCCGTGCGCCCGCGTTCGTCCAAAAACGGATTCAATTCCACAAGGTCGAGCGAACTCACAAGCCCACTGTCACAGAGCGTTTCCATGATCAAATGCGCCTCACGAAAGGTCGCACCGCCCGGTACGGTGGTGCCGACAGCGGGGGCAATGGCGGGGTCGAGAAAATCGACATCAAAGCTGACGTGTAACAGACCGTTGGCCGCCGCAACACGGTCCAAGAATCCGCGCAAAGGCGCCAAGACCCCGGTCTCATCAATCGCACGCATATCATGAACTTCAATGCCTAAGGCACTGATAATATTGCGTTCTGCCTCATCGACCGAGCGAATGCCCATCAGGCACAGGTTTTCAACCGGCACTGAGGCGGCCAGATTTGGGTAGGCGTCAAACCCCGCTTGTCCGGTGTAATAGGCCATCGGCGTGCCGTGCAAATTGCCGCTCTCGGTGCTGTCCAATGTGTGCAAATCCGGGTGCGCGTCGAGCCAGAGCACAAACAAAGGCCGTCCCTGCTCCGCGGCATAGCGTGCGAGACCTGGTACTGTACCCGCCGCCATCGAATGATCGCCGCCCATGAAAATCGGTAGGTCATAGGCCTTGGCGGCCGCATAAGCAGCCGGTTCCAACGCTTCGATCCAAGCGATCGTGTCCGAGAGGTTGTGCACGGATGGGTTGGCATGGGGCACGGGCGGCTGTGGCGCGACGTGTACGTCGCCAAGGTCAAAGACCTCCCAGCCCAAAGAACGGATCGTGCGGGCCAATCCGGCGGTGCGCAGGCTGGCCGGACCCATCAAGCAACCGGGCTGAGAGGCCCCGGTTTCAACCGGTGCGCCGAGAATCGAACAGGTGCGTGTCATGGCTTTTCCTTTGGTTTTGATAAAGATGCACGAGGGTCGTGACGAAATGTACTGACTTATTGATCATATCGAATATATTATTGATCAAAGTGACCAGATATTTGGACAAAATGAACATGACGCCTCTTTCCGCCTCTGACCAAGCCCTGATCGCAGCTTTGCGGATGAATGCGCGTATGTCGATCACCGAACTGGCGCAGGTGGCCGGATTGTCCCGCACCACGACGCGCACGCGCTTGGACGCGCTGGTGGCGGAGGGCCGTATTCGGCGCTTTACCATCGAAACCGATGTCGATGTCGAAGGCGAGGTGAAAGCCATCACATTGGTCGAACTTCAGGGCAAAATGTCCCGCACCGTGATCCGCACCCTGACCCGCATTCCAGAGGTCTCAACCGTCTATGCCACCAACGGATCATGGGATTTGGTGGTCGAGATCAAAACCGACAGTTTGGTGAATTTCGACCGGGTTTTGCGTGAAATCCGCGAGGTGCCCGGCGTGCTCAATTCGGAAAGTTGCCTCTTGCTTGCACATGTGACGTCGTAAACCGGCGGGTGCATATGCGGCAAACATGCCGCGTTTTGTACAGTTGTCAAAGCTGATGCAAGACGCCCCTTGTCTGTGCTCTATGTTGATCATTACACTTCAGGCATGGGTGATGGAACGACCGAAGAAAAACTGCACAGCATTCTTGACGCGACCACAGTGCAAGACGTGTGGGAGCGGATGCTGGAATTTGTGCTTGAGGCTGGCTTTACCCATATGTTGTACGGTTTCACCCGGTTCCATAGTGACTCGGGCTTTGGTGACGACAACGACCACTTGTTTTTGACCAATTTCGGTGCCGACTATATGAAGGGATATTTCCTTGAAGGGCGCTATCGCAACGGGCCAATGGTGCATTGGGCGCTGAACAATGTTGGCACGTGTTCCTGGAATTGGATCAATGAAAACTTTGACAATTTCACCGCTCAAGAACGTGAAGTTTCCCTTTACAATCGGTCTCTTGGCGTCACTTCCGGATATACAATCGCGTTTCAAAATGCGCTCAAACGGGCCAAGGGCGCGGTTGGCATATCGGTTCAGCCCTTTGTGGGGACCCAAGCCGATGCCGATGCGATTTGGGCCGAAAAAGGGCGCGATATTGAATTGGTCTGCGGTGTGGCCCATTTGAAAATCATCGCCATGCCGATGCCACAACGGGTCTTGACGTCGCGCCAACGCGAGGTGCTTGAGTGGATCGGCGATGGAAAAACCGTGGCGGATACGGCGCAAATTTTAGGACTGAACAAGGCCACCGTGGAAAAGCACCTGCGTTTGGCGCGTGAATCTCTGGGTGTCGACACCACCGCGCAGGCGGTGCTCAAGGCATCCTTTCACAACCAAATGTTCACGTTTTGATCAAAAAGTAAGGATTGCCGTAGTTTCGCCTTGGCCGTTCTTATGGGAAACTGAATGTGTTCCTGCTTTCGGGGCTTGGCCTTTGGAACGGGGGGGTTGGGATCGCTCACGTCATTTCGCTTACCGACGTCCTACAGAGGGTGCGGGCCTATTGATCGGCTTGGCACCCTCTTTTTGCATCGGAACCGCCCCTGCCCCAATGCCCGAAAATTTTTCTCAAAGCCACGCGCCATAAAAAAGGGCCGACCCGAAGGCCGACCCCATTCGTCTCACAGTCTAAGCAACTGTGACTTAGCCTTGAGCCGCTTTCGCAACTTCAGCGGCAAAATCTTCTGCCACTTTTTCAATGCCTTCGCCGACTTCGAGACGCACAAAACCGGTGATTTCAACACCAGCTTCTTTTGCGGCCGCTTCAACGGTCAAATCGGGGTTCACCACGAAAGCCTGACCCAAAAGTGTGGATTCAGCGATGAATTTCGCCATCCGGCCTTTGATCATGTTTTCAATGATGTTTTCCGGCTTGCCAGATTCACGCGCGATGTCGATCTGAACTTGCTTTTCTTTCTCGACGATGGCCGGATCGAGATCCGCTTCGCCCAAAGCCGCCGGGTTGGCCGCAGCAATGTGCATGGCAACCTGTTTGCCGAACGCATCGTTTGCGCCATTGAGGCCGACGAGAACGCCGATTTTGCCCATGCCGTCTGCCGCTGCGTTGTGGACATAGGTCACAACGGATGCGGCTTCGATTTTGGCCATGCGACGCAGGCCCATGTTTTCGCCGATGGTCGCGATCTTGTCGGTGATGATCTCGGACACAGCTTTGCCGTTCACTTCAGCCGCGTTGAGCGCCTCAAGATCGTCAGCCGCCAGAGCCGCAGACGCGATGTCTTTGACCATCGCTTGGAATTCAGCGTTTTTACCAACGAAGTCGGTTTCAGAGTTCACTTCGACAGCAACACCAACGCCACCATCAACAGCCACACCCACGAGACCTTCAGCCGCCGTACGGCCAGCTTTCTTGGCGGCTTTCGCCAAACCTTTGGTGCGCAGCCAATCCACAGCGGCTTCGAAATCGCCATCGGTTTCGGTGAGCGCTTTTTTCGCGTCCATCATGCCCGCAGCCGTTGCTTCGCGCAGTTCTTTCACCATTGCAGCAGTGATTGCCATATCGGCTCTCCTCGAATGTCTTTGATCAGTCTCGGGGGCGGGCTTACCCTGCCCCCGTATCACTTTTGTAACGCCCGCGCGCAAATTGCACAGCGGGTCGTTAAATTAGGCCTCAGCGGCTGCGGCTTCAGCGACAGCTTCTTCAGCCATTGCTTCTTCGAACGCACCGATGTCAACGCCAGCGGCACCCATCTGATCGGTCATACCGGCCAAAGCAGCACGCGCGACGAGATCGCAATAGAGCGAAATAGCGCGCGATGCGTCATCGTTGCCCGGGATGATGTAATCCACACCGTTCGGGGAACAGTTGGAGTCAACAACAGCCACAACCGGGATGCCGAGTTTTTTGGCTTCGAGAATGGCCAGGTCTTCTTTTTTCACGTCGATGACGAAGAGAAGATCCGGCACGCCGCCCATTTCACGGATCCCGCCGAGGGAGGCCTGAAGTTTGGCTTGGTCGCGTTCCATGTTCAGGCGCTCTTTCTTGGTGAGGCCTTCTGCGCCGTTTGCCAACGACTCATCAATCATGTTCAAACGCTGAATGGACTGGGACACGGTTTTCCAGTTGGTCAACGTGCCACCGAGCCAGCGGTGGTTCATGTAATACTGTGCGCATTTTTCAGCGGCTTCGGCGACCGGGCCAGCGGCCTGACGTTTGGTGCCGACGAAGAGAATGCGGCCACCTTTCGCAGCGGTATCACGCACAACCTGCAGCGCCTGCTCCAACATGGGCAAGGTCTGTGTCAGATCGAAAATGTGGATGCCATTGCGTTCCCCATAGATGAATTCCTGCATACGCGGATTCCAACGCTGGGTTTGGTGACCAAAGTGTACGCCAGCTTCCAAAAGCTGACGCATCGAGAAATCAGGAAGCGTCATGTCCATAATCCTTTTCCGGTTTAACGCCTGAGCAGAGGTTCCGAGACTGATGTCTCAACCGGTGGACCTATCGAGGATGTCTCCCCCGAAGGCCCGCCTCCGCCTGTGAAGTGATCGCGCATATAGAGGTGTCTTTTCCAAAGTGCAAGCCCCTGCCCGCCCAAACACCGGTGTTTTGCCCGCAGGCGTGCTTGAGGCGGCATTCGGACCGTAAATTTGCACCCATGTGCGCCCATCTGTGCCGGCAATCCTTGCCATTCGGTCAAAATTGCGGTCATGGATAAAGCCATGAGTACACCACATGATATCCTTTGTATCGGGTCCGTGTTGTGGGACGTCATCGGACGCTCGGATCGCGCCATGCGGTTGGGCTCCGATGTGCCCGGACGGATTATTCGCGTTCCCGGCGGCGTGGCGATGAACATTGCCATGGCCTTGGCGCGGTTTGGCCTGTCGCCCGATCTGTTGACCGCCATCGGTCGCGACCCGGCGGGCGATGAATTGATCTTGGCCGCCACTGTGCGCGGCATTGGCACCGGTCATGTCTACCGCTCCGAAGACCTGCCGACCGACACCTATATGGCGGTCGAAGGTGCGAACGGTTTGATCGCCGCCATTGCCGATGCGCATTCCCTAGAGGCGGCGGGCGACAAAATTCTGCGACCGCTCGCAGATGGGCGCCTGGGCAGCCGTGAGACCCCTTATAAGGGGCCGATCGCGCTCGACGGCAATCTCACCACGCAGCTTTTGCGCGAGATCGCCGTTTCACCGCTCTTTGCCCGTGCCGATCTGCGCATCGCGCCCGCCAGCCCCGGCAAGGCCGAACGGCTTTTGCCGCTGCTCGATCACCCACGCGCCACCTTATATGTCAACTTGGAGGAGGCCGGGCTTTTGGCCCACACCACTTTTGACAGCTCGGCGCAGGCCGCGCAGGCGCTGGTCGCAAAGGGCGCGCATCGTGTGCTGGTCACCAATGGCGGTCAAGATGCCTCCATGGCCCGTCACGATATGGTCCTCACCCAAACCCCGCCGCCCGTGCTTGTCGCGCGGGTCACTGGCGCAGGCGATACGTTTATGGCCGCACATGTTGCGGCCGAAATGCAAGGCGCGGATGAGGCAGATGCCCTCACCGAGGCCTTGAACGCCGCCGCCCAATATGTTTCTGGAGATACCCCGCTATGACTGATCTGAACTCTGGTCTGCCGATGATGTACGCCCCCGACGTGGTGGCCGCCTTGGACACGGGCGCGCCGATTGTGGCGCTTGAATCGACGATCATCACCCATGGCATGCCCTACCCGCAAAATGTCGAGACCGCACGGATGGTCGAGGCGGATGTGCGTGCCGCCGGGGCTGTGCCTGCCACCATCGCCGTGCTTGATGGCGTGTTGCACATCGGCTTGACCGACACTCAACTGGAAGCTCTGGCACAGGCCACCAATGTGATGAAAGTCTCACGCGCCGATATGCCCGTCTGTATCGCCCTTGGCGCGACGGGTGCTACCACCGTGGCCGCCACGATGATCGCCGCCGAGATTGCCGGGATCAAAGTCTTTGCAACGGGTGGCATTGGCGGTGTGCATCGCGGGGCCGAAGAGACCTTTGACATCTCCGCCGATCTGTTGGAACTGGGCGAAACCGCTGTGACCGTGGTCGCGGCCGGGCCCAAAGCCATTCTCGACATTCCGAAAACGCTCGAAGTGTTGGAAACCCACGGTGTGCCGGTGATTGCCTATGGCCAAGATGAGATTCCGGCCTTTTGGTCGCGCGCCTCGGGCCTCAAAGCGCCGTTGCGTTTGGACAGTCCCGAAGACATAGCGCGGGCGATGCAGGTGCGCGCGGCGATGGGCCTTAAGGGCGGTCAGTTGATCGCCAACCCGATCCCAGAGGCGGATGAAATCCCGCAAGAGGTGATCATGCCCTTCGTGGACACCGCATTGAAAGAAGCCGACGCCCAAGGCATTTCCGCCAAAGAGGTCACGCCATTCTTGTTGCAACGGATTTTTGAGCTGACCGAGGGCCGATCGCTCACCTCCAACATCGCCTTGGTGCGCAACAATGCGCGATTGGCGGCCAGGATCGCTGCCGCGCTGTGCGCAAAGTAAGCAGATCGGCGACAGCTTGTAAAAATCATAAGAATTATGGCGGGACCAGCGCTTTTCAGGGTCCTGCCATGTTGTGTCGGGGCCAGTGCCACCCTAAGTTCTGGGAAACTGGCGGTTTCGCCCCTAATGCAGTGACAAATCGCGATGACCAATCCATTTGAAGATGGCCCCCACCTCCCTCCACGCAAACCAAGCCTTGGGGCACGGCTGCGCGCGGCCTTTTTGACCGGCCTCGTCGTTGTCGCCCCTATCGGCCTAACCGCCTATGTGATCTGGACCGTGATTGGCTGGGTCGATGGCTGGGTGCTGACCTTTGTGCCGCAGGCCTATCATCCCGACGCGTTGATCAACCGTTTGTTGGGCTATACCGATCCTTTGGACCAAATTCACATCAACCTGCGTGGCGCAGGCGTGATCATTTTCCTGCTGTTCACCGTCGTCGTCGGCTGGATTGCCAAGGGCCTTGTTGGGCGCTCTCTGATCCGTTGGGCCGAGCGGCTTGTCGATCGCACCCCGATTGTGCGGTCGATTTACAATGGCCTCAAACAGATCGCCGAAACGGTGTTTTCGCAATCCGACACGTCCTTTGACAAAGCCTGTTTGGTCGAATACCCGCGTCGGGGCATCTGGGCGATTGGATTTGTCTCGACCAACGCCAAAGGCGAAATCGCCAAACGCACGCCAAGCGATGAAGTGATGTTGTCGGTGTTTGTGCCCACGACACCCAACCCCACCTCAGGATTTTTGCTGTTTTTCCCGGAACATGACGTGGTGATTTTGGACATGTCGGTCGAAGATGCCGCCAAACTGGTGATCTCCGCCGGGCTGGTCTATCCCAATTCCAAAGATCCGACCCAGCCCGTATCGCACTGAATTCGAGGTCAGGCGGGCTATTGTGTCAGCCAAACATCTGTTTGAGATCGACACTGGCGCGTTTGCCCAAATCATCAAAATGCGCGTCCAGAAACCGATCACAGGCCACGCGCCCGGCCTCTTTCATCCGCATCAAAAGCATCGGTGACGGTGACATTTTGGTACGTGAGGACAAATCCTGCATCAGATCGTCATCGGCGATCATATGGATCAAAACGTCTTTCATACTGCCCTCAGGCAAACGATTTTCGGCGATCAGTTCGCGGACAAATTGCACCGCGCGCAATTCGCGCAACAAAGACGTGTTGAACGAAATCTCGTTGATGCGGTTTTGAATCTCTTCCGGCGTGGTCGGCGTGCCCGGACGCTCCAGCGGGTTGATATTGACGATCACCACGTCTTGCGGAAATTCCGGTTCAAACAGTGGAAACAGCGCCGGATTGCCGGTGTAGCCACCGTCCCAATAGGGGTCCGTGATGCCCGTGATCGGGTCGGTCAGATCGACCGCCTGAAACAATTCCGGCAAACAGGCCGAGGCCAAAACCACATCCGTTGTCACCTCCTCATGCGAAAAGACCCGGATTTTTCCGGTGCGCACATTGGTGGTGGAGATAAACAGCGCGGGTCCCGTGCCCGTATGCAGAATGTCGCATTCCATCGCATCGACAATGGGCCTGAGCGGGTTTTGATAAAACATACCATAGGCATAGGGGCTGACCATCGTCGTCACGGATTCAAAGAAATTAAACGGCATTGCCGCTTCCATCATCTTGGTCATGATTTCCGTGGTTGGCCCGAATTGCCGCAACCATGCGGACAGGCGCACATCGGTGATCGCCCCCATTTCGCCCCAAAGATCATCGAGCGCCGCTTTAGCGCCCGCGCGACCATTGCGCACCATCCCGGCTTTCAGCGCCACCCCGTTGAGTGCCCCCGCCGAGGTGCCCGAAATGGCGGCGATTTCGATCTCGTCATGCTCCAGCAACCGATCCAAAACCCCCCAGGTAAAGGCCCCATGCGCCCCCCCGCCTTGCAACGCGAGGTTGATCTGCTTTGGTCTGATTTTGGGTTTGCGCGTCATCTGAAGCCCTTTCCGGGACTGTTATTGGCAAAGGCGCGCCGCGTTGGGTGCGCCTTTAGATGTCATGGCGGGCCAAAGCGCGGCCTCGCAGCGGGATCAACGTCGCATCACGTCGCGCTTACAGGGCGGTCCAGCCACCATCGACAGAAATCGTCGTGCCGGTGATTTGCTTGGCATAATCAGAGGCCAGGAACACGCAAGTGCCGCCCAATTCTTCAACGGTGGCAAATTGTTTCGACGGCTGACGGTCCAACAACACCTCACGGATCACGGTGTCGCGGTCCATATTGTATTGCTTCATCGTGTCGGGGATTTGCGCCTCCACCAGCGGCGTCAACACATAGCCCGGACAGACCGCATTACAGGTGATCGGCTCTTCGGCGGTCTCCAATGCGGTGACTTTGGTCAGGCCGACGATACCGTGTTTGGCGGCGACATAGGCGGATTTATAGGGCGAGGCGGTCAGACCATGTGCCGAAGCGATGTTGATCACTCGGCCCCACCCGGCTTTGCGCATCATCGGCAGGGCGGCTGCGGTGGTGTGAAAGGCGGAACTGAGGTTGATCGCGAGGATGGCGTTCCATTTTTCGACCGGGAACTCATCAATCGGGGCAACATGTTGAATACCGGCGTTGTTCACCAGAATATCGCACGCCCCCGCAGTCTCGATCAGGGCGCGGCAGTCGTCGGATTTGGACATATCGGCCTTGATATAACGGACCTCAACGCCGTGCTCTTTGGCCATGTCTTTGGCCAATTGGTGATCCTCATCGCGGTCTGTGAAAGAATTGAGGACAATGTTCGCCCCTGCTTTGGCCAATTCATGGGCGACGCCAAGCCCGATGCCGGAATTCGATCCGGTGATGATGGCAGTTTTGCCTGAAAGCGGTGTGTGCGTGCTCATGGCAGGTCTCCTTTATCTGTTCCCTCATAACTTACGTGCTGCGGGTGCAAAGCAAAGGGGAGAATCACATTTACGGCAAAGAATCGGGGTCACACTGTGGCGAGGCAAACCGTGATTGTGCGTGAAGTGGCGGCGTTTGAACCGATGCACATCCACCGATCAGCCAAGCCTGCTTGGGGTTTACCCAGAGTGAGGGCAAAAAAAACGCCCGCACAAGGCGGGCGCTGAGTTATTGAGGCAGGTTTCATACAGGCAAGAAACCTATCGAGCAGTGAGGTCTTTATACGCGTTTCTCCGCCGCACTCCAAGCTAAAAGTTTGAATTCATGTCCAAGCCGTCGTAGTTTCACCCTCAATAATAACACAAAACGAAGGCATTGTTCGCGATATGGCACAGCAGTTTTTCCAAACCCTTCGCACAGGCTCTGCGGCGGTCACCCTTTGCCTTTTGGCCAGCTCGATTTTGGCCGCACCGCAAACCGGGCTGGCGATGTATGGCGACCCTGACTTGCCCGCCGATTTCACCGCCCTGCCCTATGTCAATGCCGATGCGCCCAAAGGCGGGGCGATCATCACCGGCGAAGGTGGCAGTTTTGACAGCCTCAATCCCTTTATCCGAAAAGGCAAAGCGCCGTGGCAATTGCGCTACCTTATGGCCGAAAGCCTCATGGGACAGGCGTATTCCGAACCTTTCACGCTCTATTGCCTGCTCTGCGAAACCGTCGAGACCGACGCAGATCGCACCTGGGTTGAATTCACCCTGCGTGACACGGCCAAATTCTCTGACGGCAGCCCGGTCACCGTCGAAGACGTAATGTGGTCCTATGAAACGCTCGGCACCCAAGGCCATGGCCGTTACGCCACGTTGTGGGGTCAGATCGCGCGCATGGAGCAGACCGGAGAGCGCTCGGTCAAATTCACCTTTAACACGCCCAATCGCGAATTGGCGCTGTTGACGGCGATCCGGCCCATTTTGAAAAAAGCCTATTGGGACGACAAGGATTTCACCCAATCCGGCATTGACACGATCCCCGTCTCATCCGCCCCCTATGTGATCACCGATGTGCAGCCCGGCATGTTTGTCGAACTGACCCGCAACCCCGAGTATTGGGGCAAGGACGTGCCGTTCATGCACGGTCAGGCCAATTTGGACACAATCCGGTTGGAATATTTCGCCGACGCCTCTTTGGTGATCGAGGCGTTTAAGGCCGGAACGCTCAATGCACACCGCGAATTCAACATCCAGACCTGGAAAGACCAATATGATTTCCCCGCCGTTGCACGTGGCGACGTGATCAAATCGGTGATCCCACATCAACGCCCCACCGGCATGACCGGCTTTGCGATGAACACCCGCCTGCCGCAGTTTGCCGATTGGCGCGTGCGTCAGGCGATGATCGAAGCGTTCAATTTCGATTACATCAACGAGGCCCAGACCGAGAGCCAACAGACCCGGATCACCTCCTATTTTTCCAATTCGCCGCTTGGCATGCGCCCCGGTCCCGCCGAGGGTCGCGTGGCCGAGCTTTTGGCCCCCTATAAAGACCAGCTTTTGCCCGGCACGCTTGAGGGCTATGACTTGCCCGAGACCTCTGGGCGGGAATTGGACCGAGGTGCGATGCGTCGTGCGATCGGGTTGATGGAACAGGCCGGATGGACGATCCAAAACGGCCAGATGAAAAACGCGGCCGGACAGCCCTTTGCCTTTGAGATCGTTCTCAAGGTTGGGGATGATGAGAACCAGTCGATCATCGACACCTATACGCAAATGCTGCTGCATCTCGGGATCACGCCGAAAATCTCCGTCGTCGATTCCCCGCAGTACACACAGCGGATGGAAAGCTTTGATTTCGGCATGACCCCGGTGCGCTATGGCCTCTCGCTCAGCCCTGGCAACGAACAATACGCCTATTTCGGCCAAGCCGCCGCCGACACCCCCGGGTCGCGCAACATTGCCGGGATCAGTGATCCGGTGGTCGATGCGATGATCGACAAAATGTTAGATGCGGAGAACCGCGAAGACAGCTTGGCGGCCACCCGTGCACTCGACCGGGTGCTGACGGCGGGCCGCTATGCCATTCCGCTTTATGCCTGGAACGAAAGTTTTGACGCGCATGTGAAAGAGCTAAAATATCATGACACCTTGCCGCTCTATGGCGACTGGATTATGTGGCGGGAAATGACGTGGTATTGGCAGGAGTGATCCGCCGCGTATTACCCGCCAAACCTGATCCGATACCCCTCTGCATTTTGGGAAGACAAACATGAGAAAAGTAGCCCTTATCCTCCTCACCCTCGCGCTCGCCTCTTGCGGCACTGTTGCCGGTGTGGGCGAAGACATCACCGGCGCCTCGCGTACGGTTCAGGGGTGGTTCTAAGCGGTGCTTTTGAAAGGCACCGCGCTTATCCTCTGTCTGAGTCTGGCTTTGTCCGGCTGTACCGTGGCGCGCGTGGGGGCGAAAGCCACCAAAGGCGTGGTCAAAACCACCTCTAAGGTCGTGTTCTGAGCCGCTTATGTCAGCGACGTCACCCACAGGATCGTTGCATCTTCCGGGCTGACTGAGATCACATTATGCCCCATCGACGCGTCATAATAGGCGCTGTCGCCCCGACGCATTTCGACCGGCTCATAGAACTCGGTGATCAATTTGATCACCCCGGTGAGCACGTAAAGAAACTCTTCGCCATCATGGCGCACCCAGCCATCGAACTCTTCGAAATCCCGCGCCCGGATTGTGGCGCGATACGGCAGCATGGATTTTTTGGTCAGAGCCGTCGCCAACATTTCATGTTCATAGGTCGCCGTCGGATGCGCCACCCCTTCGCCCGATTTCGTCACCGCCATGCGGCCGGAAATCTGCGCCCGTTGCGGCGGG
Source organism: Roseobacter sp. TSBP12 (assembly GCF_009129705.1). NCBI lineage: Bacteria > Pseudomonadati > Pseudomonadota > Alphaproteobacteria > Rhodobacterales > Roseobacteraceae > Roseobacter > Roseobacter sp. TSBP12. Next base: position 9,721 of record NZ_PYIB01000050.1, on the reverse strand, counting down.
GTGAACAACTGCGGCACCGAAATCTCAAGCCCTACCGCGAGCTTTTTGAGCGCATCATAGGTCGGTGACATCTGGCCGTTTTCGATCTTGGACAGGGTGGACCGCGCCAGTCCCGCCTGTCCCGCCGCCTGCTCCAATGTCCAGCCCCGCGCCTTACGCAGATCGCGCACCCTGAGACCCAAATCCAAAGGCCGCGCCTCATCGGGCGTGCCTTCGCCGCTTTCGCGGGCCAATCGGATCAGGCTCGGGGTGCGTGTGTCCGGGCCTGTGGTCGGGGCTGTGTCTGGTGTCGGTGTATCGCTCATGCCGTCTTGTAGCGCCTGTGAGACAAAAAAGAAAACCCCCGGATGCTGTTGCACGCATCTTCGGGGGTTCTTGGGACGGGCGGTAGCTTGGGGGAATGCTCGTGAGGTTTCCGCCGACCCTAAACGTGATGACCTTTGGCTCTATTTGCCGCTTGGCAATTCGCCGGTCAAAAATTCGATCTGGCTCAACCCGTCCGATTGAACCCGCGCCACCAATGTGTCGAGCGCCCCACCGGCAATCGCCAAAGCCGCCAAAAGGCCCAGTGCAAGGGTCGCAACAGGCATACGCATCCGGCGACGGAAAGAAAGCGCATCATAAGACCCGTTGGGGCCGCGACCTTGAAAGGTACTGAACTGCTTGCCGGAGATATACGCCATGATGATGAACCTTGTTGAACACTAAAAATCAGTCGTTGCAGTGAGTTAATCATGAGTCGCGCGCCGCGTCACGCGCGCCAATCGGTAACATCCCCGCCCCCAGCGACCACAATTTTCAACAGAACACATCAAGAACAAATTAGGAATTCACACGGTTTGCAAAGTTGCAAACCCACCCCAAACACAAGATATAGGTCAATGAGAACGCCTGCTGGACTGGAAAATGTGAGCTATCGGAATATTTTCCTTTTCTCACCCCTCCCGCCTCAGAGCGTCATGGGGTATGTACGCCAGACCAAATTGACGCCTCAGCCCTTCGGAGTCCGCCCATGATCTCGCCTGTGATCCCGCTTGATATTTTCCACGACCCGATCTGCCCTGGTGCGCCATTGGCAAAGCCCGGCTTGACCGCGCCTTAGAGGCCCGCCCCGATCACCCTTTCGCGCTGCAATGGCATCCGTTTCAATTGAACCCGACGATGCCCAAGGGCGGCATGGAGCGGCAGGCCTATTTGAATGCGAAATTCGGCGGCGCGGAGCGGGCGCGCAAAGCCTACCTGCCGATCATCGAGGTGATGCTGAAGGAAATGCCTAAGGTCGATCTTTTGGCGATCAAGACCACACCCAACACCTTGGACGCGCATCGGCTGATCCATTGGGCCGGGATCGAAGGCCGCCAAACGCCGATGGTCTCCGCCCTCTATCGCGCCTATTTTCAGGAAGGTCGCGACATTGGCGATGTGGAGACGCTGGTCGCGCTGGCCGAACGCGTTGAAATGGATGGCGCGGCCGTGCGTCGCCTTTTGCTCTCGGACGCCGATGTCAAAGACATCCAAACCCGCGACACCCACGCGCGTGAGCGTGGCGTCAACGCCGTGCCGCTATATATCGTCGCCAACCAACATGCCGTCGAAGGCGCGCAACCGCCCGAGCTTTGGATGCGGGTGATCGACGAATTGACTGCCCAGATCGCCGCAGACGATCAGGATGATGACCCGTCACAGGCCTTGATATGATCCCATCCGGGCTTTCGGTCGGAGTTTGGTGCTCTCCGGTTGGATCGCAATCCTGCCCCATGCCCAGATGTTCCCAGGAACTCGGATTTGGCCACCCAAGCAACCACAGCGCGAGGCCTCAAAACCACCTGCGCAAACCGAGAGTCTGCGCATCTACGCACAGCCCCCCAAGCAGTAGGCTGACTGGTCAAATCAAGGCCCGCCTCATAAGGTGCCGCGACCTTTATTGACAGGATGCCTCCATGCCTCGCCGTTTGCCGCAACTCGAATTCACGGCTCTTTTGGCTCTGCTGTTTGCCATCGTTGCCTTCTCCATTGATGCCATGCTGCCGGGCCTGCCCGAAATCGCTGCTGACCTGTCCCCCAGCGACCCAAACCGGGCGCAGCTGGTGCTTGCGGCCTTTGTCTTTGGCATGGGGTTTGGCACTTTGGTCAGCGGGCCGATCTCCGATCATTTCGGACGCAAGCCTTTGATCCTGTTTGGCCTTTTGCTCTACGCTCTGGGCGCGATCTTTGCCGGGCTGTCGCATTCCATGGAGATGATGCTTGTTGGGCGTGTCCTTCAGGGCTTTGGCGCCGCCTTCCCGCGCACCGTCGGTGTGGCCATGGTGCGCGATCTCTATGAAGGGCGCGATATGGCCAAAATCATCTCCTTCGTGATGACGATTTTCATGCTGGCCCCTGCCGTCGCCCCCTCTGTCGGCGCTTTGATCATTGGCAGCTTTGGCTGGCACGGGATTTTCGCATCTTTCGTGCTTTTGGCCGTGATCAGCGCCCTGTGGTTTGGTCTGCGCCAAGGCGAAACCCTTGCCCCGGAAAATCATCGCAAACTCAATCCGCGCGATCTGGTTCAAGGCGTCCGTCATGTGCTTGGCATCTACAATGTCCGGCTCTACATCCTGATCCTGACCCTTGGATTTGCTCAGATGTTTTCCATCCTTTCCTCGGTTCAACAGATTTATGACCAAGGCTTCAATCTTGGCGCAAGTTTCCCCTATTGGTTCGGCGCCACCGCCATTCTCAGCGCCGCCGGGGCCATCATCAACGGCACTTTGGTCACCCGCTTGGGCATGCATGTGATGATCCGCCTGGGCTACCGCATTGCGGTCACCGCCTCCCTCATCGCGCTGATCTTGAACCTGACAGGCCTCGCCGGGGCCACCCCCTTTGGCTTTGCGGTGTTCTTTGTCTGGACCGTGGCGATGTTCTTTATCAACGCCTTCACCTTTGGCAATCTGAATGCTCTGGCCATGGTGCCATTGGGTCGCATGGCGGGCATGGGCAATTCGGTGATCGGCGCGCTGTTCACCATGGGCTCCGTTGTCATCGCCGCCCCTGTCGGTCTTGCGTTCAACGGCACCCCTGTGCCGGTGATGGTCGCAGGGGTGATCTGTTCTGGACTGGCCCTGGTGCTGTTCCGTCTGGAACGAAAAGAGGCCTGATCTTTATTTTTTAGGGGCTTGCGCGGCAGACTTCGCGTGATTGGCTAGGTCTTGGGCGATGGAAAACGCGCCCTTGATCTTGTCTGACTCCCGCGGCCAGTCGCGGCGCACGATGATCTTGTTGTCCTTGACCTTGGCATGGCCCTTTTGCGCCTGAATGAAATCCACAAGCCCGGCCGGATTGGCGAATTTGTCATTGTGGAACTGGATCGTCGCACCTTTTGGCCCGCCGTCCAGACGCGCAATGCCTGCGGCGCGGCATTTCTCTTTGATCCGAACAACAAGCAACAAGGTATTGACCTCTTTGGGCAATTTGCCAAACCGGTCGATCAGTTCGGCGGCAAAACCTTCAAGCTCCACTTTGGTGTGTAGGCCAGACAGGCGGCGATACAGCCCCAAGCGCACATCAAGATCGGGCACATAAGTCTCTGGAATCAAAACAGGAACGCCCAGATTGATCTGCGGCGCCCATTGCCCGTCATCGTCCAGAGTGATCGCCTCTTGCCCGGATTTGATTTTGGCAATCGCCTCTTCCAACATCGCTTGATACAGCTCAAACCCGACCTCTTTGACATGGCCGGACTGTTCCTCACCCACAAGATTACCTGCACCTCGAATGTCAAGATCTTGAGATGCAAGGGTAAATCCGGCGCCCAACATATCGAGAGACCCCAGCACCCGCAGCCGCTTTTGCGCCTGAGGCGTCAAAGGTGCGCGTGGTTTGGTGGTCAGATAGGCATAAGCGCGGGTTTTGGCGCGGCCCACCCGGCCCCGAATTTGGTAAAGCTGCGCCAGACCGAACATATCGGCGCGATGGATGATCATCGTGTTGGCGGTCGGAATGTCGATGCCACTTTCGACAATGGTCGTCGCCAAAAGCACATCATATTTCCCGTCATAAAAGGCGTTCATCCGATCGTCCAACTCGCCTGCGGCCATCTGGCCATGGGCGACAACATGGGTGACCTCGGGCACTTGGTCCTTGAGGAAGGCCTCGATCTCCGGGATGTCTTTGACCCGCGGCACGACGAAAAAGCTCTGTCCGCCGCGATAATGTTCGCGCAGCAAGGCCTCGCGCACGGTCACCGTATCGAATTCCGAGACATAGGTGCGGATCGAGAGGCGGTCGACCGGCGGCGTGCCAATAATGGACAAATCACGCACCCCGGTCATCGACATTTGCAAGGTCCGCGGGATCGGCGTGGCCGAAAGTGTCAGCACGTGAATGTCGGATTTGAGCGATTTCAACCGCTCTTTATGGGTTACGCCAAAGCGCTGTTCTTCATCAACGATCAGCAAGCCAAGGTTTTGAAACCGCACATTTTTCGCCAAAAGCGCATGGGTGCCGACAACAATGTCGATCTCGCCTGAGGCCAACCCGTCGCGGGTCGCGGCCATGTCTTTTTGACTGACAAAGCGCGACATCGGACGCACATTGACCGGCAAGCCCCGGAACCGTTCGGCGAAGGAGCGGAAATGTTGCCGCGCCAACAGCGTGGTCGGTGCAATCACCGCCACCTGCGCGCCAGACAGCGCCGCGATAAAGGCCGCGCGCATCGCCACTTCGGTTTTGCCAAATCCGACATCGCCACAGACCAAACGATCCATCGGCCGCCCGGCTTCGAAATCCTCCAACACATCTTCGATGGCTTTGAGTTGATCCTCGGTCTCAGAATAGGGAAAGCGCGCGCAAAATGCCTCCCACATATCTTGTGGTGGGATCATGATCGGGGCTTTGCGAATATGACGTTCGGCGGCAATGCGGATCAGCTTTTCGGCGATCTCGCGAATGCGGTCTTTCATTTTGGCTTTTTTGGCCTGCCATGCGCCGCCGCCGAGCTTGTCGAGCAAGCCCTCGTCATGGCCATATCGACTTAAAAGCTCAATGTTTTCAACAGGGAGGTAAAGTCGATCCCCGCCCGCATATTCGAGCAAAAGACATTCATGCGCCGCCCCTAAAGCGGTGACCACCTCAAGCCCACGGAAAATCCCGACGCCATGATCGACATGAACGATCAAATCGCCCGCACTGAGCGACGAATGTTCGGTGAGGAAATTCTCGGCGCGCTTTTTACGGCCCGGACGGCGCACCAAACGGTCGCCCAACACGTCTTGTTCCGAGATCACCGTGACCGATTGGCCCTCGCCAGTCGGAGCCTCAAACCCTTCTTCGAGCGCCCAGACCGACAGGAACACCCGACCCAGACTCTGGCCCTGACCGTCGGGCACATCGCGCCAATCGTCGATCTCGATGAGCCCGGTCATGTCCTGGTCTTCAAGCAGGGTTTTCAACCGATCCCGCGCGCCCTCCGACCAGGAGGCAAGCACCACCGCCCCCTGTTTGCGGCGTTTCTCAATATGCTCTGCCAACTCTTCGAAAAGATTGACGTTTTCCATTTGCCGTTCAGGCGAAAAATTGCGACCCACGCGCCCGCCTGCGTCCAAAACTCCGGGACCCGACGCCTGTGGCAGCGGATGAAAATGGATCACCCGACGGCCCGCAATCGCCGCTTCCCACGCGGCATCATCCAGATACAAAAGCTCTGGCGGACAGGGTTTATAGACGCTGTCCATCCGGCCCTTGGCCGTGAGCGCCTCGCGCCGGGCATCATATTGATCGGCGATTGAGGCCCAACGTGAAAGACGCGCCGCAGTCGATTGATCATCAAGGGAAATAGACGCATCTGGCATATAGTCAAACAGCGTGTCGAGCCGGGCGTGGAAATACGGCAACCAATGCTCAAGACCTGCGTGTTTCTTGCCCGCAGAGACCGCCTCGTAGAGCGGATCATCGGTGCCCGCCGCGCCAAATTCAACGCGGTAATTTTGTCGAAACCGGGTGATGGATTCCTCGTCCAAGATGACTTCAGACACCGGGGTAAAGGTGATTTCTTCCAAGCTGTCGATGGTCTTTTGGCTGGCCGGATCGAAACGGCGCAGCCCGTCTAATTCATCGCCAAAGAAATCAAGCCGCACCGGCAATTCCTGCCCCGGAGGAAACACATCAATGATGCCGCCACGGATTGCGTAATCGCCATGTTCGACCACGGTCGGCGCTTGGGTAAAGCCCATGCGCACGAAAAAACTGCGCAGTTCGGCCTCGTTAACGCGCTGGCCTTTGCGCATGACAAAGGCGCCTGTGCGAGTGTGTCACGGGTCGGCACGCGCTGAGTGGCGGCGGAGAGCGTGGTCAACAACACGAAACGTTTCGGCATCGCCCCATGCGCCAGCGCGGCCAACGTTGCCATGCGCGCGGCGGCGACATCGGAATTGGGCGACATCCGGTCATAGGGCAAACAATCCCAGGCCGGAAAGTCGATCACCGGCAGATCGGGTGCGAAAAATCGCAAAGCGGCACGCAGGGCGGCAAGGCGTTTGTCATCGCGCGCGACATGGATCACCGGACCGTTTGAACGGCTGACCTCGCGGGCCAGGAGAAAGGCGTCAAACCCCTCAGGTGCGCCCCCAAGGGTGAGATGGGTGGATGGTTTCATGCCAATCAGCCTCCCAGCGGACCCGTGACGATGTTTTGGTACATGCCCCACATCGCCGTGACAAAGATCGACACCATGCCGATGAGTTGTACCAAAAACCGATGACGGCGCAGCACAGAGATCAGCGCCTCGCCTGTCGGCGCATGGCTCGCGATGTTTTGCGCGGTGCGAATGTTGAGCACGCCGACAAAACTCATCGGAAACAGCATCAGAAACACCGCCTGAGAAAACTCAACGCCGTAGAAAAACCCGGTCACGCCCAAAAGGGTGATCACAGTGGCCGCCAGCGCCGTGAGCATCAGACCGGAGACCTCAGCGATGTTCAAAAGCCGCCCGGTGTTGATCCGCACCATGTCTTCAAGGTCCTGCATCCGCTCGCCGCCCTGACGCTTGGCCTTGAGCGCCAAATCAAACGGCACACCCAAGACAAAATGCGAGGCGGTGGACCACAGGATCGCCAATCCGATCCAATACCACATGTTCGAAAAGGACCGCGTGTCGAGCACTTCGAAAAGGGTTGCGTAAATATCCAAGGCTCTGCTCTTTTCTTATGGTTTGGTCTTTAGGGGCATGGTGCCGCCCCAAAAGAGACGACCTATCCGTCTTCTAACGCCTCTGTGTCGGGATGCAACGTCAGGCTGTGCACAGATTAGTGCCCCCACGCGGCAATTCCTACCCTTGAAGCGTCCCAAAAACCATGTCACCCAAAGACACCCATCGCAAAACCGAGGCTATCCCCATGACCCGCACCATCGCCCCTTACCCGCTGACCCGCCTGCGCCGCCCCCGTAAAATGGAAGCGCTGCGTGGTCTTGTGCGTGAAAATAGCCTTTCGGCTGAGGATCTAATCTGGCCGGTGTTTGTGCGCGAAGGGGTGGATGAGGCCACGCCGATCGTGTCGATGCCCGGCGTTGAGCGGCTGACAATTGACCGTTTGGTCACGGCGGCGCGCGAGGCCTATGAGTTGGGCATCCCGGCGATTTGCCTGTTTCCCTATATCGAACCCGAGCTGAAAACCGAAGATTGCGCTGGCGCGTGGGACCCGGACAATCTGGTCAACCGTGCCATTCGCGCGCTCAAAGCGGCGGTGCCGGAATTGGCGATCATGACCGACGTGGCGCTTGATCCCTATAACATCAACGGCCATGACGGCTATGTCGTGGATGGCGAGATCGTCAATGACATGACGGTCGAAGCCCTGGTCAAAATGTCGGTGGCGCAGGCGGAAGCGGGCGCGGACATCATCGGGCCGTCCGATATGATGGACGGACGCATCGGCGCGATCCGCCGAGCGTTGGAAACCGACGGGCATTCGAACGTCACGATCATGTCCTATGCGGCCAAATATGCCTCCGCCTATTACGGCCCGTTTCGGGATGCGGTTGGGGCCTCTGGCGCGCTCAAGGGCGACAAAAAGACCTATCAAATGGACCCGGCCAACTCAGATGAAGCGCTGCGCCTGATCGAACGCGATCTGTCTGAGGGGGCGGATATGGTCATGGTCAAACCGGGGATGCCCTATCTCGACATTTGTCGCCGGGTGAAAGACCGCTTTGGCGTGCCGACCTTTGCCTATCAGGTGTCGGGCGAATACGCGATGGCAATGGCCGCGATTCAGAACGGCTGGCTCGATCATGACAAGGTGGTTTTGGAAAGCCTGATGTGTTTCAAACGCGCCGGATGCAACGGGATTTTGACCTATTTCGCCCCGGCAGCGGCGCGGCTTTTGCGCGGCTGAGGCGCGTTCAAGAGGCAAAGCATGGGCGAAACCCGCCAAAACACGGGCCTTTGGGCTTTCGCGGGATGACAGGGCGCGGCTTTTCGTCATATACTCGGGCAAAATCAATGGGCCAAAGGCCTGTAGCACCGAAAAGAGCAGTATAAGGGCATTCACAATGAACAGACTTCAACGCCGGAGCTTTATGATCGGATTGGGCAGCGCAGGTCTTTTGGCCGCGTGTGACAATTCGATGCGCTCCAACGGCTCCGCCACCATTGACGCGCGGGTCGATGCCACGCTGAGCCATCTGTATTCCAACTACCCCGGCACCACGGCGCTGCGGGACAAATCCGTCGGCATGTTGGTCATGCCCTTGATCACCAAGGCGGGCTTTGGTGTTGGCGGGTCTTATGGCCGTGGGGCGTTGCGGGTTGGCGGCGTGTCGGTGGATTACTACTCCTCGACGCAGGCGACCTTTGGCCTGCAAATCGGCGCACAGCAATACGCCCATGTCTTGTTCTTCATGACCAATGAGGCGCTCAGTTCCTTCCGCAATTCTCCGGGCTGGTCTGCGGGCGCGGATATGGAATACGCCATCTCCAACCGCGGCGAAAACATCACCGCTGAAACGCTGACCTCGCTGTCGCCGGTGATCGCGGTGGTCTTTGGTCAGGCGGGCTTGATCGCGGGCGCCACTGTTGAAGGCACAAAATACACGCGGATCATCCCGTAAGCCTTTTCAATATCGAAGACATACAAAACGCGGGCCTGATTGGACCCGCGTTTTTTGTGAGTATTTATATCACGGTAAAGACAATCCGATCTCAGCCGCTTTACGGCACCGCCTCTTCCAACACGCCATCGGCAGACATTTGGGCGTACAGAAGCCCTTCGCGCAGGCCCCGATCCGCAACAGACAGCCGATCCGTCGGCCAAATCCGCAACAGCGCCTGCAAAATCGCCGCGCCCGACATGATCAATTCCTGTCGATCCCGACCAATGCGCGGATCACGTTTGCGACCTGCGGGCCCCATGGACAGGTAGTCCCGGATCACCCGGTCAATCTGTTCCGAGGTCATCCGCAAACCATCGACCTTATTGCGGTCATAGCGCTTGAGGCCCAGATGCGAGGCGGCAACCGTCGTCACCGTTCCCGACGTGCCGATGATCTGAAACCCTTCGCGGGCCGGATCATTGGCATAGGGGGTGAAATCCGCAAGTTTCTCTTCGAAATACCACGACATCAAGGCAAACCGCGCCGCGTCATCTTCGACATCGGAGAATTGCTCCATCAGCGTCGCAACCCCCAAGGGCACCGAAATCCAATCCACAACTTTGGCATGGGGAAAGGGGCTGTCGGCGTTTTT
>NZ_PYIB01000049.1:0-23074 GCF_009129705.1 Roseobacter sp. TSBP12 | reverse complement strand
ACTGGTACCAAAACCTTCATTTTTACGCTCCTTGTGTTAGCGGGTCGGTGTGGGAGGCACCGTGCTATAATCATAAAAACCGCGGCCGGCTTTGCGGCCGGTCCACCCGGCCTCGACGTATTTCACCAACAGCGGGCATGGGCGATATTTGCTATCCGACAGGCCGTGATAGAGCACATTCATCACCGCCAGACAGGTGTCGAGGCCGATGAAATCGCCCAGCTCAAGCGGCCCCATCGGATGGTTGGCCCCGAGTTTCATCGCCTGGTCAATTGAGGAGACACAGCCAACACCTTCGAACAACGTATAGACCGCCTCGTTGATCATCGGGACCAGAATACGATTGACGATAAAGGCCGGGTAATCCTCCGCCACGGCGGCGGTTTTCCCGATCCGTCTGACGACCTCATTGATGGTGTCAAAGGTCTCGTTGCTGGTGGACAGGCCCCGGATCAATTCAACCAGTTTCATCACCGGCACCGGATTCATGAAATGAATGCCCATGAACCGATCTGGCCGATCCGTGGCCGAGGCGAGCCGGGTCACCGAAATCGACGAGGTGTTCGTCGTTAGAAACGTGTGCTCCTGCAAGTGCGGCATCAGATCTTCGAAGATGCGCAGCTTGAGGGCTTCGTTTTCCGTGGCGGCTTCAATCACCAGATCCGTGGCCCCCACCCGCGCCATATCATGCGTGGTCGAAATCCGCGCAAGGGCCTGATCTCGATCATCGGCTGTGATCTTTTCGCGCTCGACCTGACGGTCCAGATTGCGACGGATCAACGCCATTGCCGTGCTCAACGCATCGGCGCTGATGTCGCTCAGAACAACATCCATCCCGGCCTGCGCCATGACTTGGGCAATCCCGTTGCCCATCTGCCCGGCGCCAATGACCCCTGTGGATCTGATCGTGGTCGTCATATGAGGTATACCTTTTAGTTGAAGGACTTACGCAAAGCGGCCTGAAGCTCGCCGACGATCCCTTTGCGGAACGCCAAGACGCAAATGATAAAGATCAGCCCCATGATCACGGTGACCCAGGCCCCAAGGGGACCAGAGGACAGCGTGTTTTGCAGCGTCACGATGAGGCTTGCGCCAACGGCAGGGCCGAAAATCGTACCCAACCCGCCCAAGAGCGTCATCAACACCACCTCGCCTGACATGTGCCAATGCGCGTCGGTCAAAGAGGCCAATTGGAACACCACCGATTTGGTCGCGCCTGCAAGCCCAGCAATCGTGGCGGAAATCACAAAGGCCAAAAGTTTGTAGCGGTCGATGTTATAGCCAAGCGATGTGGCGCGGGGTTCATTGTCGCGGATTGCGCGCAGCACTTGACCGAAAGGCGAATGCACCGCGCGGGCAATCACGCCAAAGCCAAGGAGGCAGACCCCCAGCACGAAATAGTACATCGCGCGGTCGTTGCTCAAATCGACGAGCCCCAAAAACGTGCCGCGCGGAATGCCTTGCAGGCCGTTTTCACCGCCGGTGAAGCCAGAGCGGATAAAGACGAAATAGACCATCTGCGCCAAGGCCAGGGTGATCATTGCGAAATAGATGCCCTGACGGCGGATCGCCAAAACGCCCACCAAAAGCCCAAGGACCATGGCCGCAGCGGTGCCAGTCAGAATGCCAAGTTCGGTCGGCAGACCCCAGACTTTGATCGCGTGACCTGTGACATAGGCCGCGCCGCCAAAAAACGCCGCATGACCAAAGCTGAGCAGACCGCCATAGCCGAGGATCAGGTTGAAGGCACTGGCGAACAGCGCAAAGCACAGCACCTTCATCAACAGCACCGGATAAAACAGCAGCGGCGCGACCAGCAACAGGGTGAGAAGGAGTGCGTAAGCCAAATATTTCTTCATGTTCCCAGCTTTCAGTTGGTGCGGCCGAACAGTCCGGCAGGGCGCAGGACAAGCACGATGGCCATCACGATGAAAATGATTGTGGAGGACGCTTCGGGCCAGAACACTTTGGTCAGCCCCTCGACCACGCCCATGGACAGGCCGGTGACGATGGCCCCCATGATGGACCCCATCCCGCCGATCACCACCACGGCAAAGACCACGATGATCAGGTTCGATCCCATCAAGGGATTGACCTGCGTGATCGGAGCGGCCAGCACCCCGGCAAAGGCTGCCAAAGCAACGCCATAGCCATAGGCCAGTGTGGTCAGAAGCGGCACGTTAACGCCGAAGGCCTGCAACAGTTTAGGGTTTTCTGTGCCCGCGCGCAGATAGGCACCGATTTTGGTGCGTTCAAACACATACCAGGTGACTGCACAGACCACCAAAGAGGCGACAACCACCCAAGCGCGGTAATAGGGCAAGAACATGAACCCGAGGTTCACCCCCCCATTGAGGGCTTTTGGAGCGGCGAAAGGCTGTCCTGAGGCGCCGAACATTTTGACGAACAGGCCTTCGATCAACATCGCCAAGCCAAAGGTCAAGAGCAAGCCATAGAGGTGATCAACGCCCGCCAAACGGCGCAGCAAAAATCGGTCAAGCACCACGCCGATAAACCCGACGATCAGCGGCGCAAGTATCAGCGCGCCCCAGTAGTCGATATGCAGGTATTTCCCAAGCAACCAAGCGGCAAAGGCACCCAACATATACAGCGCGCCATGCGCGAAATTCACGATGTTCAGCAGCCCGAAAATCACCGCCAGACCCAAGGACAAAACGGCATAGAACGACCCGTTGATCAGGCCCAGCAACAGCTGGCCAAACAGGACTTGGGGCGCGATGCCCAGCAGGTCGGAAAACATTGAGTGATCCCATTTCTTTGATGCGTAACCCCCGCCAGAACCGTGGCTCCGGCGGGGAAGTGGGTCTTATTCTATGGCTTATTTCGTCGGGCAGGTGCTTTCGGACAGCGGGCCATAAGCCTCTTCACCGGGGATGACGCGCACGATCTTCAAATAGTCCCACGGACCCGTGGACTCTTCGGGGGATTTGACCTCGGCGAGATACATGTCGTGCACCATCCGCCCATCGGAACGCAGCACACCGTTTTGAGCGAAAAAGTCGTCCACCGGCATCTCGCGCATTTTGGCCACAACCGTATCGGTATCGTCCGTTCCCGTGGCCTCGATGGCTTTGAGGTAATGCGTGACCGAGGAATAGACCCCGGCCTGAACGCCAGTGGGCATCTTGCCCGTGCGCTCATAGAACCGCTGCGACCACGCGCGGGTTTCGTCGTTCAAATCCCAGTAAAAGCTGGCGGTCATCAACAGACCCTGCGCCGTCTCAAGCCCAAGCGCATGGACATCGGAGAGGAACACCAAAAGGCCGGCGATTTTTTGTCCTGCGCTGACGATGCCGAATTCATTGGCGGCTTTGATCGCGTTGATCGTATCGCCGCCGGCATTGGCAAGGCCAATGATCTTGGCGCCAGAGGCCTGTGCCTGAAGCACAAAAGACGAGAAATCGGATGCCGGGAACGGATGCTTGGACGCGCCCAAAACTTTGCCGCCGCCCGCTTCGACCACGGCCGTCACATCGCGTTGCAAGGATTCGCCAAAGGCGTAATCCGCCGTCAGAAAATACCAGCTATCGCCGCCCTCTTTGACAATCGCGGAGCCGGTGCCAACGGCCAGAGCGCGGGTGTTATAGGTCCAGTGCAGGCCGCTTGGAATGCAGGCGTCATTGGTCAGCGGCGACGAGGCCGCCCCTGAGACCAGTGCAATTTTGTTTTGCTGTTTGGCGACTTCGAACACGGCCATGGCAACCGATGTGGTCACCAGTTCGGCAAAGGCATCCACCTGTTGGGTATCGCCCCATTCGCGCGCTTTATTGGCGGCAACATCGGCTTTGTTTTGGTGATCGGCGGACACCACTTCGATCGGTGCGCCCGCAACTGTGCCACCGAAATCTTCGATCGCCATTTCCGCGGCGGTCACGGTGCCAGGACCCGCCACGTCGGAATAGGTGCCCGACATATCGGTCAACACGCCGATTTTCACGACGCCATCGCTGATTTCGGCCTGCGCCGCACCCGCACTCAGAGCCAACACAGATACGCCCACCATAAAGTTTTTCAGAAATTTCATTGGGTCTCCTCCCTTTTGAAACGTGTCAAACACTCAGATATTCATCAAAGACGGCTTGTTTTTCTTTCAGCTCGCTTTGCAGGACACAGTCGACGATATGCCCGTGGTCCATGATGAAATGTCGGTCGGCCAAGGGGGCCGCGAATTGGAAATTTTGCTCGACCAGCACGATGGTAAAGCCGCGCTCTTTGAGCATGGTCAGCACATCACCGAGCTTATCGACGATCACCGGGGCCAGCCCCTCGGTGATTTCATCGAGCAACAACAACGTCGCTCCAGTGCGCAGAATGCGCGCCATCGCCAGCATCTGTTGCTCGCCGCCGGACAAGCGCATGCCGGGGCTGGTGCGCCGTTCGGCAAGGTTCGGGAAAATCTCGTAGAGTTCCTCGACACTCATGCCACCGGGGGCAACATGCGGCGGCAACAACAGGTTTTCTTCCACCGAAAGGCTCGCGAAAATGCCGCGTTCCTCCGGGCAATAGCCAACACCCAGCCGCGCGATCTCATGCGCACTGGCCTTGATCACCTCTTTGCCCTTCAACATGATCGAGCCGGACCGAGACTCGATCAACCCCATCACCGCGCGCAGCGTGGTGGTGCGCCCAGCGCCGTTGCGCCCAAGCAAAGTGACGAGCTCGCCTTGATAGACCGTCATGTCGATCCCGTGCAGCGCGTGGCTTTCGCCATAAAACGCATGCAGGTCGGTGATGCGCAGATCTTCGATCTTTTCGCTGCTGTGTTCGCCACCAATCTCGATCCCGGCGCTGTATTTTTCTGCCGCGCTCATGCTGCCGATTTCCCCATGTAGGCTTCTTTGACCCGAGGGTCGGACGAGACCTCGGCATAGGCGCCTTCGGTCAAAATCGCACCGCGCTGAAGCACCGTGATGCGGTCACATAGGGTCGAGACGACCCCAAGATTGTGTTCCACCATCAAAATCGTGCGGCCTTTGGCGACGCGGCGGATCAACTCGGTGATCCGGTCCACATCTTCGCGCCCCATGCCTTGGGTCGGTTCGTCCAACAGCATCAGTTTCGGTTCCATCGCCAGCGTCGTGGCAATCTCAAGCGCACGTTTGCGGCCATAGGACATGTCGGCCACCTCATCATTGGCAAACCGCAACAGTCCGACCAAATCCAACAGCTCCTCGGCGCGCTCATTGAGGACGTTCAAAGAGCTTTCCGCGCGCCAAAAATGAAAGGACGTGCCAAGTTGGCGCTGAAGCGCGACGCGCACGTTTTCACGCACAGTCAAATGCGGAAACACCGCCGAAATCTGAAACGACCGGATCACGCCCCTGCGCGCGATCTGGGTGGGCCGCGCCGCTGTGATGTCCTCGCCATCCAGCAGGATCGTGCCACTGCTGGGCGTCAAAAATTTGGTCAGTAGATTGAAGACAGTGGTTTTTCCAGCGCCGTTCGGACCGATCAGCGCATGGATCGTATGGCGTTCGACATTCAGGTCCACCGAGTCCACGGCAATAAAGCCCAGAAAGCCTTTGGTCAGCTTCTGCGTTTGCAGAATGAAATCTCCCGATGCATTCATCTGCGATCCTCCCTTAATCTGGCTTGTTTTGCGCAGGCGAGGGTCTCCCCCGCCCGCTGATCCGTTTTCGGGTCGTGTCTTACACAGAGACGCCTTCGGCCTCTGCCTGAGCCATTGCGCGGGCTTGATCCCGCAGGACGAATTTTTGGATTTTACCGGTAGAGGTTTTGGGCAAAGTGGTGAAAACCACCGTTTTGACCGCCTTGAAGCGTGCCATATTGGCACGGCAAAATTCGATAATCTCGGCTTCGGTCGTGGTTGCACCCGCCTTCAATTCGATAAAGGCACAGGGGGTTTCGCCCCATTTCTCATCCGGCTTGGCAACAACGGCGGCCAACATGACGGAGGGATGCTTGTACAGCACATCCTCGACCTCGATCGACGAGATGTTTTCGCCGCCAGAGATGATGATGTCCTTCGAGCGGTCTTTGATCTCGATATAGCCATCAGGATGGCGCACGGCGAGATCGCCAGAGGCAAACCAACCGCCACGGAACGCGGCGTCAGTGGCCGAGATGTTTTTCAAATATCCCTTCATCACGTTGTTGCCGCGCACAAACACTTCGCCGACGGTTTCACCATCGCTTGGAACGGGCACCATCGTGTCTGGCTCTGCGACCATCAGATCGTCGAGCGCCATGTTTTTAACGCCTTGCCGCGCTTTGATCCGGGCCCGTTCGGACAGTGGCAGGGCGTCCCATTCAGAATGCCACGAACAGAACACAGAGGCGCCGTAGGTTTCAGTCAGGCCATAGCCATGGGTCACGTCAAAGCCGGCGTTTTCCATTTTTTCGATCACGATTGCAGGTGGTGGAGCACCGCCGGTCAGCACTTTGACCTCATGTTCAATGCCCGCTTTCATCTCGTCGGGGGCGTTGCCCAAAAGACCCAAAACAATCGCAGCCCCACAGAAATGAGTCACCTTTTGCGATTTGATCAGCTCATAGACCGTACTGTCGCGCACGGCGCGCAAACAGACCGACGTTCCCGCATGGGCCGCGACCGACCATGGGAAACACCAGCCATTGCAATGGAACATCGGCAAGGTCCAAAGATAGGTGAAATGGCGCGGCATATCCCATGTGTTGATGTTGGACAGCGCGTTCAGATAGGCGCCCCGGTGATGATAGACCACGCCCTTGGGATTGCCCGTCGTGCCAGACGTATAATTCAGGCTGATGGCGTCCCATTCGCTACCCGGCAAAGACCAGTCATCGTTTTCATCGCCTTCGGCCAGAAACGCGTCATAGGTCAACGCACCGATTTTTTTGCCGCCCTCAAAGCTTGAGTCCTCGATGTCGATGACCAAGATGTCGCCCCCCGCCATGTGCAGCGCGCGCTCCATGACTTCGGAAAATTCGGGATCGACGATCACAACCTTGGCTTCGGCATGATTCAGGATGAACGCGATGGCTTCGGCATCAAGGCGGGTGTTGATCGCATTCAACACCGCACCTGTCATCGGAACGCTAAAATGCGCTTCGAACATTTCGGGAATATTGGCAGCGATAATGGAAACCGTGTCGCCTTTCTCAATGCCCCGCTTGGTCAATGCAGACGCGAATTTGCAACAGCGCAGATAGGTCTCTTCCCAGGTGCGATGCAGATCATTATAAATGACCGCAGTCTTCTTGGGATAAATGGCGGCCGTTCGTTCAATAAAGCTTAGCGGTGACAACTGCGTAAAATTCGCGGCGGTCATGTCCAGGCCTTGATCATAGATATTATGGGATTTCACCATCGGTCTCCTCCAAAACGCGATTTCGGTTTCACTATCTTCTTAAGTTTTCCGAAAGATTTCTGAATTGATACGAATTGTAACAGTGGCACGAGTTGGTCTTTCGAAGACATAAGAAATCGCGCAAACATTTGTGCAAACGCGACTGGATCAGAGGTGAATTGTGACAACGACATGGGCCAAGCCCCCCCCTCACGACAGCCTGACACAGGCCGCTCTTGACCATGTGTCAGAGGGCCTGGGCGTCTTTGATGCGCAATTGCGACTGGTATCGTGGAACAGAAAATTTCAGGACTTCATTGGCTTGGGGGATGTCACACTTCAGGCGGGTACGCCGCACAAGGCTTTGTTCAACCATGCTCTCAGCCCAAAGGACGCGCCCCTGAGCACCGTTTTGGCCAGGGTGCGGACCAATATCGAAGCCGCGAGCAAAGGTGAAAGCCACTGTATCAATTGTGAATTGCCCGATGGTCGGGCCATCCGATTTAGCGCCGCTCCCTTGCTCGGCGGCGGGGTTGCGGCGGTCTACTCCAACATCACCGAGCAAAATCAGCGCGAAACCGATCTGGCCCGGCGCGTCCATGAACGCACCGCCGCGCTGCAACTGAGCGAAAATCGCCTCAACATCATTGCCAACGAAGTGTCTGCAGGGATTGCCCATGTCGATAAAAACATGCGGTTCTCCTATGTGAACACCCGGTTCGCACGCGCATATGGGTTGCGGCCCGAGGATTTCATCGGCAAACCCTGTAGCGCCATTCTTACGCCTGAGACCCTTGGCAAATCCAACCATTTCTTTGAACAAACGCGGCGCGGCGCAGCGGTGGATTTTGCCATGACCATCCGCCTGCCTGATGGTCGCGACAAAGAAATCAGGACATTCCTGCGGCCCGAGCAACCGTCGCGCGGCGAGGTGATCGGCTTCTTCCTGTTGTCGATCGACATGACCCGACAAAAGGCCGCCAATGCCGCACTGTTGCAAAGTCAAAAGATGGATGCGCTCGGACGTCTCTCAAGCGGCATTTCGCATGATTTCAACAATTTGCTGACGGTCATCTTGGGCAATCTCACGCCCTTGGCGGATCGGTTGGATCAAACAGAGCTGAACGAGGAATTTTTAGCCCCGGCCATCGCCGCCGCCCGGCGCGGCTCTGATCTGACGCGGCGTCTGTTGTCTTTGGCACGCAAACAGCCGATTGATCCACAGCCCGTCAGGACAGATGACATATTGGATGGGCTGGTCAAACTGTTGCGCCCCACCATTCCCGAAACCATTGAAATTTCCGCCAAAAGTGCGACAGATCTGCCTTTGGTCTTTGTGGATTTGGCACAGCTTGAAATGGCGCTGTTCAATCTTGCGGTGAACGCCCGCGACGCCATCGGGGACTGCGGCATGATCGAACTGCGTCAGGACGTTGTGTTTTTATCTCCGCTCGAGGCCGAGCCGGACCGACTGGCCAGCGGGCATTTCCTACGGCTTCAAGTGATTGATAATGGTGAAGGCATGACAGAGGACAGCCGCGAGCGAATTTTCGAGCCGTTTTACACGTCCAAGGATGACGGTGCCGGATACGGGCTTGGGCTGTCCATGGTCTATATGTTTGTCAAACAATCCAATGGCGCCATTCGTGTCGAAAGCGAGCGCGGTCAGGGCAGCACCTTCACCATCCTTATTCCTGCGGTGGATGATGCTGATCTGCCGGAGCCTGACGCCGGCGAAAGTCCCGGAGCCCAGCTTTTGGCCGCGCAAGAAAGGCCCGTGACCTTGCTGGTTGACGATGACGCGGATGTGCGGCGGGTTCTGCGTCGACAACTTGTCGACGAAGGATATCCCGTGATCGAAGCCGCCAATGCCCGCGACGCACTGGATTTGTTGAAACACATCTCTGAAATTCGCCTGTTGATCAGCGACATTGCCATGCCGGGCGGTATCTCCGGTCTCGATCTGGCCTGCGAGGTCTTCAAAAACCACAGCCGCGTTGGCATTTTACTGATGACCGGACAAGCCACGCCGCCGGACCAAAGCTGTCTTGGTGTCAAACTGCCCATTTTGCGCAAACCCTTTGATCGCACGCTCTTGCAACAGTCGATCAAACAGGTGCTGAGCATCAAAGAGGAGGACACATGAGCAAAACCGTCTATCTGCTCGAAGATGATCCGGGCGTCGCCGCCGTCATTGACCGGGTTTTGGTTAACAATGGGTTCAAAGTCGACTGGTTTCGCTCCCGCGTGGCCTTGCTTAGCGCGCTCAAACTGGCCCAGCCTGACGTCTTTCTGGTGGATTTGGGCTTGCCCGACGCAGATGGGCTGACCCTGATCCGCGAAGACATCGGCCAAAGCGGTACGCCAATCATCATTGTCAGTGGCAGAGGCGATATCATGGACCGGATTGTCGGCCTCGAATTGGGGGCGGATGACTATATTGTCAAACCCTTCGAGCCGCGAGAACTTGTCGCGCGTGTGCGGGCCGTTCTTCGACGCAGTCAAAGCCACGCCCCCGCCCCCGAAGGCGCACAGGATATTGCCAAGTTCGCCGGATGGACGGCCTATTTTTCCTCCTCTCTTTTGGTTTCGGAGAGCGGGGGAGAAATTCATTTGAGCACGGCAGAAAACACATTGCTGCGCCTTTTTGTGCAAGCAACGGGTCGGATTTTAAGCCGGGAAGCGCTGTTGAATTTGACGGCAGGGGATCGTCTGGAAAACTTTGATCGCAGCGTCGACGTTCGGGTCTCCCGGTTGCGTCGCAAATTGAAACATGGCGACAATCCCCACGAAATCATCCGCACGATCTATGGGGCCGGATATGTGTTTGTCGCGCCCGTGGAATGGCCCACGACACTCACATTGGACGCATCTTAACACCAACCAGAATGTGCCGGGCCGTTTCAACAGACCACGTCATCTGGCGCAGATCGGCAGACCACGGGGCGCAGCTTATGCCCGTGTCCAAACTTTCAGGAACAGCTCACACAAAATGGCCTGCCCCGTCTCCGAAGCAGGCCAGGGATTTACATGTTCGGCGTCCTTCAGCGGACAACGAAAACCGAACATTTGGAGTGCCGCACAACGCGGGCCGCATTCGGCCCCAAGAGGTAGTCTTTGAGATCCGGTCGATGTGCACCAAGGACGATCAGGTCGGCACTGTCCTTTTTTGCCGTTTCAAGGATTTCATGGTAGGCCGTGCCAACCGCCACCAGATGGCGCACTTTCGCGTTGACCTCTGGTCCGAGCGCCTCTTCCACCAGATTACGCAGGGCCTGTTTCACCTTGTCGCGCGCGTCTTTCGTGTGTTGCTCGTCGAAATATCCGCCGACCCAACTCATGCCATAATCGGGCAGAACGGTGATCACATCAAGCTGCGCCCCTTCGGCGGCGGCCAGACGCGCGGCGGCTTGCAAGACTTTCACCTCATCTTTGACGCGGTTCACATCAACGGCACAGAGAATGGTCTGGATCATGCGGGTTCTCCTTCGAATTCGCGTTTGGAGGCCGCCCGGCGTCGTTGCAGAACGGTCACGAGGCCCAAGAGAATGAGCGCTGGAATGAACATCAACTCTTTGCGGAGCTGCTTGGCGGGGGCCTGAACATTCGTGATCTGCACTGGCTCATCCCCATAGAAATCAAAGCTCGACAGTTGTTCGGCCAGAGGCGTCCCAAACATTGGCTCATCCATGATCATGCGCTCCCCATCGACCGTGAAGATCAGCCCGAGCGCCGCAAGACGCGCGTCACCGCCGTCGACATCCGGTACAGTGAGGGCAAGGTGCGTTTCCTTTTCCTCAAGCGTATCGAAATCCGGTCCCTTCACCACGATACGCATCTGTGATCCGGCGGGGGCCTCTTCGAGCGCCTGAGCCACGGCCGTGGGGGCGGTCTCATGGAACGGCGGTTGGATCATGTCCATGAAGAAGCCCGGACGGAATAGGGCAAAAGCCACAACCAAAAGAGCCGCCGTTTCCCAGATCCGCGACTTGGTGATGTAAAACCCCATCGTCGCGGCGGTGAACACCAGAATGCCAATGGTCGCGATGATAAAGACGACGATGCCCTGGACCAGGGTCACATCAATCAACAGAAGATCGGTGTTGAAGATGAACACAAACGGCAGAGCGACCGTCCGCAGGCTGTAGAAAAAGGCGGTGAACCCCGTGCGGATTGCATCCCCGCCTGACACGGCGGCGGCTGCAAAACTCGCAAGCCCCACAGGGGGCGTCACATCCGCCATAATCCCGAAGTAGAACACAAACAGGTGCACGGCGATCAGCGGCACGATGAGACCCGATTGCGCGCCAAGCTCGACAACCACGGACACCATGAGCGAGGAGACCACGATATAGTTCGCCGTGGTCGGCAAACCCATCCCAAGGATCAGCGACAGGATCGCCACGAAGAGCAGCATCAGGATCAGATTACCCCCCGAGAGGAATTCGACGAAATCCGCCATCACTTGACCGATGCCCGTCAACGAGACGGTGCCAACAATGATGCCAGCGGTCGCGGTCGCAAGGCCAATCCCGATCATGTTGCGGGCCCCGTCGATCATGCCATCGACCAGATCGAACAGCCCCTCTTTTATGCGGGACACAGCATCGTTTTCACCACGGAACATCGCTTTGAGCGGCTTTTGTGTCAGCAGGATGAAGAACAAAAGGAAAGTCGCCCAAAATGCCGACAGTCCCGGAGATTTGCGTTCGATCATCAGAAAATAGACCAAGACGACAATCGGCAACAAATAATAAAGACCCGCCTTCCACAGCTTTGCCACATCAGGAAGTTCCATCACTTCAGCATTGGGGTCGTCGATCTCAAGCTCGTCGGTATTGGCGGCAAGTTTGATGAGGCCAATATAAACCAGACCGATCAGCACAGCGAGAACCCAGCCACTGCCCTCGGGCACCATGGAGGTGATCAGGCGCACGGGGAATTGCGTGGCATAGCACAGCCCGCCAAAGCCCGCGAAAAACAGGAACATCCCCATGACCGTACGCCACAGTGATACGACCTTGTTGCCGATGGTCGGCATGTTGTTTTTCACCGCTTCGAGGTGAACGATGTAAACCAGCGCGATGTAAGAGATGATGGCGGGAAGAAAGGCGTGTTTGATGACCTCGAAATAGGAAATGCCGACATATTCCACCATGAGAAAGGCCGCAGCCCCCATCACCGGGGGCATGATTTGACCGTTGACCGAAGAAGCGACCTCAACGGAGCCAGCCTTTTCTGCAGAGAACCCCACGCGTTTCATCAGCGGGATGGTAAACGTGCCGGTCGTGACCACGTTGGCGATGGAGGAGCCCGAAATCAGCCCCGTTGCAGCGGAGCCGACCACGGCCGCCTTCGCCGGACCACCGCGCAGGTGGCCAAGGGCGCCAAAGGCCATTTTGATGAAATAATTCCCGGCACCGGCCTTATCGAGCAGGGCACCGAAGAGGACAAAGAGGAACACGAACTGGGTCGAGACGTTGAGCGCGATACCGAACACGCCTTCGGTCGTGATCCACATATGAGACATCGCTTTGCGCAGCGACGCGCCCGCCCAGCGGATCTGATCCGGAACAACCTCTGAGGCGCCGAAAAAGACATAGCCCAAAAACACAATGGCGAGGATCACCATCACCGGGCCGAGTGTGCGATAGGCCGCGATGAACAAAAAGGTGAGGCCCGCGAGGGCGAAATAGGAGTCGCTCGTATCCGCAAGCCCGCCGTTTCCGACGATCTTCGCGTAGAAGAAATAGCCATACATGGCGAGAAATGCCCCGCCGAGCCCCAAAATCCAGTCATACCACGGCACAGAGGTTTTCGATGCCGATTTGAACAGCGGATAGGACATGGCAGAGAGGAAGATCGCAAAGGCAAGGTGAATTTGCCGCGCGTTGTTGATCATGTCACCGGGCAGGACCTTGAGACCGATCGGGGAGGCCAGAAGCACCTGGAAAACCGACCACAACAGCGCCACTGCCGCGATCGCCTTGCCCAATGTTCCCGCCACATTGCGGGCGCCACTGTCGGAGGCCGCAACCAGTTCCTGAAGCTCGTCTTCGTTCAATGCACGTTTTTCAGTGTCTGTCATTCTGTATACCCCACCGTCCCTGTTGTGTTTTTATGGGAAAAGGGCGGCACTGATGCGCCGCCCCTGAAATGTTTGGCCGATTATTCCATCCAGCCTTTTTCTTTGTAGTATTTGATTGCGCCCGGATGCAGCGGAGCGGAGAGACCGTCTTTGATCATCTCTTCCGGCTTCAGGTTGGCGAAGGCCGGGTGCAAACCCTTGAAGTCTTCGAAATTGTCGAAAACGGCAGAAACCACAGCATAAACCGCATCCTCGGAGACATCCGCAGAGGTCACGATGGTCGCGCCGACACCAAAGGTTTTCACGTCTTCATCGTTGCCGCGATACATGCCGCCCGGCATGGTCGCCACGCGATAGTACGGGTTGTCGGCAACCAATTCGTCGATGGCGGGCCCCGCCACTTCGACGAGGACGGAGTCACAGGCGGTGGTGGCTTCTTGAATGGAACCCGACGGGTGACCCACAGTATAGACCATGGCGTCGATCTGGTTGTCGCACAGCGCGGCCGATTGTTCCGAAGGCTTGAGCTCAGTCGCGAGGGCGAAATCATCCGTGGTCCAGCCAAGTTTGTCCATCACCACTTCCATGGTGGCGCGCTGACCAGAGCCTGGGTTGCCGATGTTCATGCGTTTGCCTTTAAGATCCTCAAAGGTTTTCACCCCCGCATCGGCGCGCGCCACAACGGTAAAGGGTTCCGGGTGTACGGAGAACACGGAGCGCAGGCCTTCGAACGGCTCACCCTCAAATTGCACGACACCGTTATAGGCGTTGTATTGAATGTCGGATTGGGCAACGCCGAATTCCAGCTCGCCTTCCTTGATTGTATTCACGTTGTAAACCGACCCGCCGGTGGATTCGACCGAGCAACGCACGCCGGTTTCCTTGCGGTTTTTATTGACGAGACGACAGATTGCGCCGCCCGTCGGATAATACACGCCCGTCACACCACCGGTGCCGATGGTGACGAACTCTTCAGCCATCGCAGAGCCTGCGATCATGGCGGAGGCCGCGGCAGCGGCAAGGCCAAGTTTCAGGTGTTTGGTCATAGGTGTCTCCCTTAGTGATTTTCCGGTCATCCCGAGGCACTCACGCCTCACAGATCGACCACTTCTCCAAGCGCCCGATTGTGGCGCTCGATCTCTGATATGCGTTCCACGACATCCGGCCCGGCTTTTTGCGCGAGCATCGCCATAATGACTTCAAGGAAAAAAACCGTGGTCGTGTAAGTGTTAAAAAAGTTCGGAGTTTCCCCTGTAATGATGAAAGACGTGTTGGTATGGCGCAAAGCGGGACACGCATAGCTGTCCGTGATCACGGCCACATGCACTCCTTGGCGGCGGGCGATCTCGGCGGCATTGACCGATACGCGTGCGGACGGCGACATGGTGATCACGATCATCGCATCCCTTTGGTTCATGTCACTGAGCGCAGAGCCATAAGATGACCCCATCCGCCCGGCGAGTCGCCACTTCCCTCCTAGGAAATTTGCCATGTAACCCGCATATTCGGCAATCCCCGTTGATCCCAAAGCCCCAACGATAAGCACGCGGCGCGCGTGATGTAGCACGTCGATCAGCTTTGCAAGCTCAACCTGATCGAGCCCGTGCACAAGGCCTTCGAGATTGCTTTGGGTCATTTCTAGAGAGCGCATCAGCAGGTCCTCGACGTCGCCTTTGGGCGCCTCTCTCAGGTCCTTGGCGCGTGTCGCAAAGCTCGACACTTTAAGCGACAATTGTGCACGCACCGCTTCGCGCAGAGTTTCAAATGTTTCAAACCCCAAGGCGCGCGCCAGACGACTAAAGGTCGCCGGAGCGATTCGCGTCTCTTGTGCGATTGATCTCAGGGAGCGTGTGACCACATCAAGCGGGTTTTCGACAAGATAATCCCCGGCCTCGCGCAAACGCGGGCTCAGTTCGGCGTAATATTCCGCCAATCTTTGCTGATAACTTGCCGACACCGCGTTCCCCAAGGCCACAAAAAGACTTTCCGAGACTGTTTCAATTGTTTCAACTCTTGTCAATGTTTGGCTGATGCGTTTCAAATTTACAAAGGGCCTGACCCGGTTTGGCCTCTTTTCGCCCTCGGAGCACATCAATGACGCATGTTTTCTATCGCAATTCCCGCAGCACCCCGCCGAAAGCCATACGCGGCGATGGGGCCTATATTTATGATGACACCGGCAAGCAATATCTCGATGGCTCCGGCGGTGCGGCGGTGTCCTGTCTTGGGCATTCCGATCCAGATGTAATTGCAGCGGTTCAGACACAGGTCGCCAGCCTCGACTTTGCGCATACCGGGTTCTTCACCTCTGAACCGGCTGAAGCCTTGGCCGAGCGCCTGATCGCTCATGCGCCCGAGGGGCTCGACAAAGTCTATTTCGTCTCTGGTGGCTCGGAAGCGGTGGAAACCGCGCTCAAAATGGCGCGGCAGTATTGTGTCGAGATCGGTGAGCCACAAAGGACCCGTTTTATCTCTCGCCGTCAAAGCTATCACGGCAATACCTTGGGCGCGTTGGCGGTGGGCGGCAATGTCTGGCGCAAAGCGCAATTCGCCCCGCTTTTGGCCGAGACCTCCCATATTGCCCCCTGTTACGCCTATCGTGGCCAGGAAGAGGACGAAAGCTTAGAGGCCTATGGCCAGCGTGTCGCAGATGAGTTGGAGACAGAGCTTTTGCGGGTGGGGCCAGAGACGGTCATCGCCTTTATCGCCGAACCCGTTGTCGGCGCAACGCTGGGCGCTGTGCCCGCCGTGCCCGGATATTTCAAACGCATTCGCGAGATTTGCGACCGCTATGGCGTGTTGCTGATCCTCGATGAGGTGATGTGCGGTATGGGGCGCACAGGGACGCTTTTTGCCTGTGAGCAGGACGGGGTCGCCCCCGACATCCTCACCATCGCCAAAGGCTTGGCGCCGGGTATCAGCCGATCGGAGCGACACTTTGTTCGGCGCGGATACACGCGGCCTTTGCGCAAGGATCTGGCTTTTTCCAACATGGGCACACCTATATCGGCCATCCGGTGGCCTGTGCGGCGGGCCATGCGGTGGTGACGAAGCTGACCGAGGGAGGCATGGTCGCACGCGCGGCTCAGATGGGCGAAAAGCTCGACATTGCTCTACGCGATGCTTTCGGCAATCACCCGCATATCGGTGATATACGCGGGCGCGGGATGTTCCGCGGGCTAGAACTCGTCGAGGACCGCGCCAGCAAAGCCCCTTTTGATCCTGCGCGTGGCATCAACAAGCGCGTGAAAGCCGCCGCTTTCGAAGCGGGGCTGATCTGTTACCCAATGGGCGGCACTGTGGATGGGCAGCGGGGCGATCATGTACTGTTGGCGCCGCCGTTCATCCTGACCGAGGATCAGATCGGCGAGTTGATCGAGAAACTGGGCATCGCAGTCGACGCGGCACTGGCATGAGTGCGCAGTCCCGCATCTATGCCCACGCCTCTGTCAGGCGTCACAAGACCAATGGAACAAAGGCAATCATCAGGTAGACGAAGATCAAAGCCATGAGGTAAGGGAAAACCGCCTTTGTGATCCGTTCGATCGGCAAGTTGGCCGTTGTCGAGGCGACGAACAGGTTGATCGCCACCGGCGGCGTGACCATGCCAATCGCCAGTCCGACGACGATGATGATCCCGAAATGGACGGTATCAATGCCCAATTGCATCGCCAAAGGCAAAAGCATCGGGGTCAGGATGATGAGGGCCGATGCCGTTTCCAAAAACACCCCGGTGACAAGGATCAATGCCATGATCAACAAGAGAAGCACATAGGGGTTGGACGACAGCGACAAAGCATATTCTGCGATGGCTGAAGGCACTTGCCAACTCGACAAGGCCCAACTCAGCACCGACGAGGACGCGATCACGAACATGATGACCGCGGTGGTCACCCCCGCGCGCATCATGATCTGATACAGGCCTTTCAAGGTGAGATCGCGGTAAATGAACAGCGAAACGATGATGGCATAGTTGACCGCCACGACCGCCGCCTCAGAGGGGGTGAATACCCCCGAAAAAATACCGCCCAAAATGAGTAAAGGTGCCATGAGGCCCCAACTTGCAGACAAAAGCGTGCGCCAGATGGTCGAAAGATTGAACGGCGTCCCGCGCGGATAGGCACGGCGATGCCCCTGCACGAGAGCGATTGCGATCAAACCGATCCCCATGCAACGCCTGGGATAAAGCCATTCAGGAACAGTTTCGCCACAGATTCCTGGGCGATCACCGCATAGATGATCATCGGAACGGACGGCGGGATCACCACGCCGATGGTGCCCGATGCGGCAATCAATGAGGCGGCGGCGGCGGGATCATAGCCCTTGCGTTTCAGTTCCGGCACAAGGCTTGCGCCCACGGCGGCTGTCGTCGCGGCACCGGAGCCGGAAATGGCGGCAAAGAACATCCCGGCAAGCACCGAAACGATGGAGAGGCCGCCTTTGATAAAGCCAAACATACTGTCGGCGAAGGCGACGAGACGTTTGGAGATTTCCCCCTGCGCCATGATATCGCCCGCCAAGATAAACATCGGCACGGCGACAAAAGCGAAAGAGTTGATGCCGGAAAACATCTGTTGCGGCACCACCATGAGCGGGACGCCTGACAGGTTCAACGCCGTCATAGAGGCCGCGCCGATCACAATCGCGACCGGAATGCCCATGACAAGAAAGACAACGAAAAGACCAGCCAGAACGAGGCTCATTCATTCAACTCCGTCCGGGTTTCACGCGGTGCCTGCCCGGCCAAAAGCCGGATCAGATCGATCAGAGACAGTCCCGCCATAATCGCAGTGGCCAAGGGCATAACCGCGTAAATATAGGTCATGGACAGGCGCAAGGATGGCGATTTTTGATAGCTTTGCATGTTCATGTAGCGCCAGCCGATAACGGCCAAGGTCACAAGAAACGTAAATGTCACAACGATCCCCGCGCCGGACACGATCCGGCGCAAGGTCAACGGCAGGCTGTCCCGCAAAAGCGCGACAGCAATGTGCCGTCCTTGTTGAAAGGCCAGCGCAGCGCCAAGAAAGGTGATCCAAATCAACAGAAAACGTGCAACCTCTTCTGTCCATCCTACGGAGGTGAAAAACACCCGTGACACGATTTGAAGCGTGATCACGCCGGTCAGACCAATCATTCCCGCAAAGACGACAGGTTTGAGGACTTCGCCCACCCCCCGATCCATCCACGCCAGCACTTTCAACATTTACTTCAGCGCCTCTTGGATGCGCGGCAGGTAGTCGCCAAATTTCTGGCCATATTTTTCATACACAGGTTCAAGCGCCGCAGAGAAGGGAGACAGATCGGCATCTTCGATCACATTCATGCCCGATGCTTTCAATTCTGCAAGCTGCGACGCCTCAGCTTCGGCATTCATCTTGCGTTCATAGGCGGAGGCGTCTTTGGCGGCTTGCAGGACAATCTCTTGCGCGTCGCCGGAGAGTTTACCCCATGCGGGCATCCCCATGACAAAAACCGCAGGCGCATAGGTGTGGCGCGTCATCGTCATGTTGGTTTGGGTCTCATTCAATTTGAACGAATAGACCACACCAACCGGATTTTCCTGGCCATCAATCGTACCCTGCTGCATCGCGGTAAGCGCCTCTGTCCATGCCATCGGCGTGGCGTCGGCCCCAAGCGCGCGGAAGGTGTCGATGTAGACCGGGTTTTCCATCACACGCACGCGCAGACCATCAAGATCGGCGGGGGTGCGCACCGGGTGGCGCGAATTTGTCAGGTTCCGAAATCCACGTTCGGCGTAAGCCAAGCCTTTGAGGTTCACCTCGGACAGACGATCAAGCAACTCTTGACCGATCTCGCCATCGAGAACGCCATAGGCGGCTTCGGGGGTCTTGAACAGGAACGGCAACTCAAACACGGCCATGTCTTCGACAAAGTTCGCAACCGGGCCGTTGGTGATGATGCCCATGTCAACGGTGCCAATTTGCATGCCTTCGAGAAGGGTGCGTTCGTCTCCCAAAGTGGCGTTGGGGAAAATCTCGACAGTGATCGCGCCGTCGGAGCGCTCAGACACCAGCTCTTGAAACTTGGTGGCGGCGATCTGATAGGCGTCCTGTTCGTTGACCACATGCGCCAAGCGCAAAGTGGTCGGCTTGATCTCAGCTGCAAGCGGCACTGTGTGTGCCATCAAAGCCGTGGCCGCAAAAGCAACAGTGGTGATAAAGGTCTTCATGTTGGTCCTCCCAAACGTACGATAAGGGCATTCAAAGGTGCCGAGATCAAAAGACATCCCGAAAAGATCGCTAAGCGTCATAAAGATACGCAAGGCATCTCCAAAATGCGGATTTATTGCGCATATGGCGTGAAGCCAGTTTGGAATGCAAGCCGGTAGGTTCATTTCCACTGCGATCTGCGATAATGTTTTTCGCCTCAAAGACCTCCACATGACAGATCAAGCGCAGGCCGCCCCCAAGTCCCACCAAAGAAGAATATTCTCCCGCCGCCATGGCAGCCAAGGGAACCCTGGTCCGATGGCCTGCCCGAGTGGCACCACCGACTTCCCAAACGCCTGCGTTTTGCAACGCCTCCGTACCTTGCAAACAGGCGCTGTGCGCACTTCACGGCTTGAACCTTGCGGCTGGCTCATGTCTACCCGCGCAGAAATCAAGCGTTCGCAATACGGATCACGAAACCATGTCAGAGAGAGCCCCAAAAGGCGCATCTATCGTTTTTGAGACCGTCGGAAAGGCCTTCACCAAACCCGGTGGCGGCACTGTCTCCGCAGTTGACGATGTCTCCCTCACCGTCGAAGCCGGTGCCATCACTGGCATCATCGGCCGCTCTGGGGCGGGCAAATCGACGCTCCTGAGGATGGCCAATGGGTTGGAACGTCCGACATCCGGCAAAGTTTTGGTCGGCGGTCAGGACGTCGGCACAGCTCAGGGGGCGGCCTTACGGGCGATCCGGCGCGACGTCGGGATGATATTCCAACACTTCAACCTGTTGGCCTCGCGCACCGTGGCGGGCAACATTGCCTTGCCGTTAGAAGTCGCGGGCGTACCGAAGCCAAAGATCAAAACCCGCGTGGCGGATTTGATTGACCGTGTTGGTCTCACCGCACAGGCTGATCGCTACCCTGCAGAATTGTCTGGCGGTCAAAAACAACGCGTCGGCATCGCCCGCGCTTTGGCAACAGAACCAAAGGTTTTGCTGTCTGATGAGGCCACATCGGCCCTGGACCCCAATACCACCCAAACCGTGTTGGAGTTGCTGAAAGACATCAATCGCGAGCTGGGCCTGACCATCCTGTTGATCACCCATGAAATGGCCGTGGTGCGCGACATCGCCAGCCATGTGGCGGTGATAGACAATGGCAAAATCGTTGAGGCCGGGACGACATATGATGTGTTCACCGCCCCCCAGCACCCGACCACACGCGCGTTTCTCTCCGGTGTCTTGGGCGTCACGCTCCCAACCTTTCTCAAAGACAAAATCCAAGACACGCGGCCCGTGGGGCCCGCCGAAGAAGTGGTCCGCGTGACCTTTGCGGGCAAACACGCGACCGACCCGATGCTGGCGCTTTTGACCCGCGACTTGGGGCTTCAGGTCAACATCCTTGCGGGTGCCGTGGAAGAAATCGGAACCCGGCCCTTTGGCAATCTTTTGGTCTCGCTTGATGCCGCAAAGGGCGCCGATGCGCGGGCGTATCTGGAACGTCACGGGCTTTTGACGGAGGTACTTGGCTATGTCGGCTAATCTCATCGCCCTTTTGATCGAAGCCACTGGGCAGACTCTCTATATGGTCGCCATTTCGACCCTTCTCGGCACAATGTTCGGCCTGCCTTTGGGGGTGTTCCTTGCGATTTCACAGCGCGGAGAATTGCTCTCCGCACCTTGGGTGAACAAAGTGCTTGGGCTGGTGGTCAATGCCACCCGCTCTGTGCCGTTCATCATTCTTGTCGTCGCGATCATCCCGTTCACCCGCGCCATTGCAGGCACCTCGATCGGCACCACCGCGGCGATCGTACCGCTGACCATTGCCGCCGTGCCGTTTATCGCGCGGCTGGTGGAAAATGCCATTCGCGAAGTCGACAGCGGGTTGATTGAGGCGGCGCGGGCCATGGGCGCGACGCCGTTTCAAATCATTCGCAAGGTCTTGGTTCCCGAGGCGCTTCCCTCCATCACTCTTGGCCTCACCCTCGCCGTTGTCAGCCTCATCGGCTATTCCGCCATGGTCGGGGCCGTCGGCGGCGAAGGCTTGGGCGATCTGGGCATTCGGTATGGCTATCAACGGTTTATGCCGGACGTCATGGCCGTTGTCGTCGTCATCCTCATTGTTCTCGTCCAGCTTGTGCAATCCATCGGAGAATGGATCGCTGCTCGCGTGGACAAACGCGCGCCCAAAGGGCGTGGTCAATAATACGCAAACAAAGGAGCAAATATATGCTGCGTCTTGCAACTCTTACCTCTCTTCTTGCCCTCGCCGCTGCGGCCACCATGGCCGAGGAGATCAAAGTCGGGGTTTCCCCCGGCGAGCATGCCGAGATCATGGAAGAAGTGGCCAAAGTGGCCGCGCCCATGGGGCTTGATATCGATGTGGTCGAATTTTCCGACTATGTGATCCCGAACACCGCTCTGGCCGATGGTGACATCGAAGCCAACTCGTTCCAACACGTGCCTTATCTGGACAACCAGATGAAAGATCGCGGCTTTGACTTGGTCGTCGTCGGCACCACCATCACCACCCGATGGGGATTTATTCCGACAAGATCGACGATCTTGCCACGCTCGAAGACGGTGCCAAAGTGGCGATCCCGAACGATCCGACCAATGGCGGGCGGGCGCTTTTGCTGTTGCAGGATTTGGGTCTGGTGACTTTGACCGACGGCACGGGTCTGGTGCCCAGCCCGCTTGATATCGAGGAGAACCCCAAGGGGCTGAAGTTTCTCGAACTCGACGCCGCGCAATTGCCGCGTACGTTGGCGGATGCGGATATCGCAATCATCAACACCAATTATGCCATCGCCTCTGGCCTCAGCCCAAAAGACGATGCCATCGCGATGGAAAAGGCTGAAAACCCCTATGTGAATGTGATCGTGGTCCGCAAGGGTGACGAAGATCAGCCCTGGGTCAAAACACTCGTGGACGCATATCATTCCGATGAGGTCAAAGCCTTTATCGACAACAGCTACCACGGCGCTGTGATCACATCTTGGTAAAACAAAAGCGGGCCGCCCGGCTTTCGGCCACAAGGGTACGGCCCGCTTTTGTCCTATGTCTTTAGATTAAAATGCGCCAGCATCCGGGCAATCGCCGCCTATATGACAAGCGCGGCCGCCAGGTGCTTTGGCTCGCAAGGGCCAATCTGCGCTGATTGGGGTTTAGGTTTTGGGGATTTCCTGACGCGCCATACTCTGGCTAAGGCGGTAGCTTTCGCCATTCATTTCAAAAGACTTTGATGTGGTGGGTCAGACGGTCGAGGAGCGCGCCAGTCAGGCGTTCCTATCAAAGGTTACAGGCCATTCATCGAGTGACAGGTTGCTTGTGGTCAGCGTGGGGCCGCGCTCGTAGTGTTGGAAGATCAACTCGAACAGAAGTTCGGTCCCGGTTTTGCTCAACGGCACAAAGCCCGGTGCTTCGATGATCAACAGCTAGTAACCCACCATCTGTTTTTGAAGCCGCAGAAGCCTGCGTTCATCCTTCGGGTCAGATGGCC
>NZ_PYIB01000048.1:0-12865 GCF_009129705.1 Roseobacter sp. TSBP12 | reverse complement strand
GTCTGGGCCAACCCCTTGGGCTTCGTGGTGACCTCCTACCGCGTCGACGCCGAGACCCTGGAGAACTGATCAAGATGAAATCCTTCCCCGCACTTCTCCTGGCGCTTGCCCTTCCCGTTACCGCACTCGCCGAGGCCACGCCGCAAGGCGGCCCGCTCGACATCCGCATCCGCACCGCCGTCTACAATGAAAACCAGGTCTACCGGATCGAGACGGACTTGCGGCATTCAACGACGATCCACTTCGGGGCGGGGGAACGCTTCGAGGCGGTGATCGTTGGCGACACCGAGAGCTTCCAGGTCGATCCGATCCCCGAGCTTGGCAATGTGCTGACGATCAAACCACATGTTGCCAATGCCTCGACCAACATGACGGTGATCACCAACCGCCGCACCTATTCCTTCCACCTGCGCGAAGGCTCGATCCCGAACCGCACCGGCATGTTCTTCGAAGTCCGCTTCCGCTACCCCGACGAGGAACGCCGTGCGGCGGGTACAACCCAGCCCAAGGGCTATGAGGCCCCGCGCAACTACAACTACCGCGTCTCGGGCGAGGGGGATTTCCGCCCCAGCCATATCTATGACGACGGGCGCTATACCTATTTCGTCTTCCCGGAAAACGCCCGTCAGCCCGCCCTCTTCAAGGCCGATGACCAGGGCCGCGAGCGCACCGTCAACTGGACGCAGGCAAACAATACCGTCCGCGTGCTCGGGGTGAACACCTATTGGACGCTGCGCATCGGCGACGAGGCGATCTGTGCGATGCGCGACGAGAGCGCCATCTACGTGAGCAACTGACCATGCCCGATCAAACCCCTCCCGATCTACAGGACCGCCTCGACCAGTTTGGGGCACGCGGCAAGTCCAAGCGCCGGGGCAACAGCCTCGGGGTCGGCGCGCTCGCCGCAGCCCTCGCCCTTGGCGGGGCTGGAGTGGCGTATTTCCTGGCCACCGGTCTTCGGACAAGTGACAGTGCGCTTGAGACATCCGATGTCGAGACCTTCCAGGACCGCCGCCCCGGGACCGGCGGACGGTTGGAATTCCCACCTGACGAGACCGAGCAACGGGTCAATGACGCGCTGATCGCCGTTGAGGAGGCGCTTGATGTGCCCGCGGCCCCTACCCCGGAGGCGAGCGTCGAGGTTCTGGCCGAAATCGCCAAGCTTCGCGAGGCCCTCGCCGCCAGCCAGGCCGCCCGGAATTCGGACATCCAGGCCGCTGTTGCGGACCTGCGCGAAGCCTTCGACGAGCAGAAGGCCGCGCTTGAAGCCACACTGGCCGAAAAGGAGGCCGAGCTTGCCAACCTGCGGCGGCAGACCGAGACCCGCATTGAAGGTCTGCAGGCCATGCTCGATGCCGAGCGGGCGCAGCGCGAGGGTCTCGAGGCCGAGCTCGATCGCGAAGGGTTGATCGCCGATCAACGCCTTCTCGAAGAACGCCGCCGGCAGGAAGAGGAGCAGCGCCTGCGCGAGGCCGAACGGGTTGCCGAGGAGCTTCTGACCGCACAGATCAAATCCCCCGCCGTGGTCTATGCCGATGGTCCGCGGGGTGGCCAAAGTGGCGCGGCGGTGGCCGATCCGGCGGCCACTGGCACCGGGGGGCCAGTCCGTTCGGGCAATGAGCAATTCCTGCAAAGCGCGCGGCCGCTCGAGGTGCAGGAGGCCGCCCGGCTCACGTACCCTGAGCGCACCCTGACCCAAGGCTCGGTCATTCAGGCCGCGCTCCAGACCGCCATCAACAGCGATCTGCCCGGCTCCGTGGTCGCGGTCGTCACTGAGCCGGTTCCGGCCTTCTCCGGGGACCGGATCCTGATCCCCCGGGGGTCCCGCCTTTTTGGCCAATACCGATCCGGCGTCGAGATGCACCAGAAGCGCATCCTGATCCTCTGGACCCGCGTCCTGACACCGGACGGCACCTCGATGGAAATCGCCGCAGTCGGCGGGGACCAGCTCGGACGTTCTGGCTTCACCGGCCTCGTCGACACCAAGTTCGCCGAGCGATTCGGCGGCGCAGCGCTGATTTCCGTGATCGGTGCGGCACCGGCCGTCGCGGCGGAGAGTGCCAACAATGAAACCACCAGCATCGTCCTGGGCGATGTCGGCAGCGATCTTCAGGATGCCGTCGGCTCGGTCATTGCCGACCAGGTCTCGATCGCGCCGACGATCTATGTCGATCAGGGGGCCTCGGTCACCGTGCTCGTGGACCGGGATGTGGTGATTTACTGATGAAGGGGTTTGTTTTTCCAATCGAAAAGTCTTGTCGAAAAACGCGTTCGAGCGGCAGCGAGAGGCAGCGATTTTCGACGCAACAGAAAACAAACACCCAATGAAGGACCAAGCGTCACCAGCCTCATACCTCGAGCGGTATCTCGACCCGTTCCGCAACCTCTTGCGGCGCGACGACGTGGTCGAGATCGCGATCAACCCGGACGGCAAGGTCTGGCTCGAGGTCGCGGGCGACGCCACCATGCGCCACGAAGGCCAGACCGTGGACCGGACCACCGCCCTCAACATGGCCCAGACCATCGTCGGCGATGCCAAGGCCCGCGTCTCTGAAAAGAATCCGCTTGTCTCCGGCAAGGTGGAATATGCAGGCCGGCCCCTTCGGGTCCAGGTCGCCGTGCCTCCCGCCATCGACCGCGGTGCCTCGATCACCATCCGCCTCTTTGCCTCACGCAGCGTCCGGGACTACGCCCCGGCCTATCTCTTCGGCAAGGCCGTCTCGCTCGATGCACTCCGCGCCGAAAAGATGAAAAACATCGCCACACTCGCCGAAGAGAACCTCGCGGCCGCGCTGCAGACCCTGGTCGAGGCGCGGCTCAACGTCCTGATCAGCGGCGGCACCTCGACCGGCAAGACCACCTTCGCCCGCCACCTGCTGTCCCACGTCAGCGAGCACGAGCGGCTGATCACCATCGAAGACGCCTTCGAGCTTTTCCCCGGCCAGCCCAACACCGTCGCCCTCCTGGCCGACCGCGGTTCCGGCTCGCAACGCAGCGCCAACGCCCTCCTGCAGGCCTCCCTCCGCATGCGCCCTGACCGGATCATCGTCGGCGAGTTGCGCGGCGCCGAGGCCCTCACCTATCTCGAGGCGATCAACACAGGCCATGGTGGATCGGTCTCGACGATCCATGCCGAGACTGCCGAGCTCGCCATTGACCGGTTGGCGATCATGGTGCTGCAGGCCGGCACGCCGCTGACCTTTGCCGAGGTGCGGGAGTACATCCGTAAATCCATCGATGGGATCGTTCAGCTCGGGCGGGCCGAGGGGAAGCGGGGGATTACGGAGTTCTATCTGCCGGGGCGGTAACGACACCATGCATGACGGACGGCAAACTGTCTGTGGGCAATGGAGCAGGGCATATACAGTTTGCTTCAAAAGTCTCGGTCAGTCCAGGCCGCCGCGAAATGCCCAAAAGCTGAATAAATACAGGAATAAGCTACCTGCCAAGCAGCAATTGGTGACCTGTTGCGGCTCAAAGGTACCGCAAAATGCGTAAACTTCTGACAAGAGGGTAATGCGGGCAAGAAGAACAAAAAGAGGTCAAACACGGGGTCTATCCCATATTGATATGGGCGACATTCCCAGCTAAGTTGGCGATATGCGTTACACTCAGAGCCAGATTCGCGAACTTCTCTCCATTTCTGTGGACGCTTTTCGAACTTGGCGGGATGCAATCCCGGCGTTGGCCTCGCACAAGGGGCATGCGCCGAGCTTCACGCCTGGCGACGTCGTTTCGCTGGCGATCGTTGCTGAAATGGTCCGAGATTTCGGCATGCGCGTGGGAACGATGGGCGACCGTTTCGATCAACTCTTCAGCGAGTGCCGGGGAAAGTCTTGGCTCTCGCTTGAAAACTGTGTCGTCTTGATGGAAGCCGACAACTTCCGCTTGGTAGAGGCAAGCCTTGTCCAACGCCGACCTCTGGAAGTCTCCACGCACTGTGTGCCGTGCGCGCCTATCATAGCGCGCCTTCGATCGGCGCTCACGGCGGTGGAAGTTGATCAAACCCAGGGTCATCTGCAGTTCCCCCCCACCTCAGTGGCCATGCAGCCGGGACAGCGCGGTAAACGAGCATGACCACCACTCTGGCATCCGCATTGGCTCCGGAGTGGAAAGACCGTTTGGGGCTCACGCATCGGCGCTCGCCTGAGCTCTACGAGTCAGCCGAGGCCGTCAGCGACGTGCCGCACGCGCCGGCTATCCGAGCCGCCCTCACCGAAATGGGTGTATCGGCGATCTTCTGCGTCCAAGGCGTCCCAACCGTTGCGATTCTGGAAGCCGATCACTACGACCGCGCCGCTATTATCGATCTTCACGGCGCACTCTGGAATCAGGGCCTGGCCAGCCTGTTGCTGGTTATCGCCGACGATACGCTCAGAGCGTTTTCGCTCGCCCGTACTCCGTTGAGCGATCCAGGCGATGCCTTCGAGACCCGCTGCCTCATCGATAGCCTCAGCCTGACGACCGAAGCGCTGCGGTTTCAGAACCTTATCTACGGCGCGGAATCCGGACGTCTCTGGAAGGACTACGGCGAGTATTTCCCCCCGAAAGAACGCATCGATCAGGTTCTCCTCGACAATCTGAATGCGGCCCATGACCTCCTGCAAAAGGCCGCGCTCGCTCCCGATGCGGCCCAGGCCCTGCTCATACAGGCGATGTTTATCGCCTACCTTGAGGACCGGGAGATCGTAACGCCCGCCTACTTCGCCGCCGTCTCCGAGAAGAGCGCGGAGAGTTTTTCGGCGCTGCTGGAAGCCGGCGATGTCAATCTCTTCCGGTCCTTCTTCCGGACCCTCCACGCGGATTTCAACGGCGATCTGTTCGTCGCGCCGTGCTCCTTCGAGGCCACGGGCGAGGCGCCAGAAGTCACGCCTGCCCATCTGACGATCCTGGCGCGGTTCCGGTCAGGCCGTGAAGAAATGGCGCGTTCCGGACAGCATCGGTTCTGGGGCTATGACTTCCGTTATATCCCGATCGAACTCGTCAGCGCCGTCTACGATCGGTTCTTGGGTGAACGCGAGGCCGAACGCCGCGCCAACGGCGCCTACTACACGCCCATGTTCCTCGCCGACACGGTCGTTTCCCAAGCGTGGGAAATGTTGCCGGATGCGACAAGGACGACAGGAAACTTCCTCGACCCCGCCTGCGGTTCAGGCGTTTTCCTCGTCCGCTCGTTCCAGCGGCTCTGCGAACACTGGCGCGCCAAGCACAAGACACAGACGATTTCCTGGAAAACGCTGCTGTCCTTGCTGAGCCAGATTCATGGCTGGGATTTGAATGGCGGCGCCGTTCGGGTCGCCGTGTTTTCGCTCTACGTCGCTTTGCTCGAAGAGGTGTCGCCACGCGACATCCGCAAGCTCATCACTCGTGGGAAACTCCTCCCGGAACTTTGGGGCAAGACCCTCGTCTGCCGCGACTTTTTCGAAGTGTCTCCTGACGGCGCCCGATACGAGGTCATCATTGGCAATCCACCATGGACCAGCCGCCGTGGCCCGGCGCGTTCGTCTGTGCAGTGGAGCAAAAAGGCCGGTTATCCCATGCCTGGTGGCGAGGATGCCTGGGCATTCAGCTGGAAGGCCCTGTCGCATCTCGCCGACGGTGGACTGATCGCCTTCCTGCTGCCGGCGATGGGGTTCCTGCACAACCACGCTCAAAACACGGTCGAAGCGCGGGATGCGTTCTTCCGAAAATCCCAGGTCCGTCGCGTCATTAACTTCGCAGACCTTCGATTCCAGCTTTTCGAGAAAGCCCATCGGCCTACCGCTCTGTTCATCTACGGCAGCGCCAATTCGGATAATTTCCCGTATCGTTTCGACTACTGGGCACCGAAGGCCGACCTTAATCTGCGCATCAAGCGCGTAATCACGCTGAGTAGCTCCGACAAGGCCACCCTCGGGGTGGGCGCGGTCCTGGATAATCCGCTCATCTTCAAGCAGCGCCTCTGGATGCGCGAGCCGGACGCGAAACTCTTCGCCTACCTTGCGAGGCTTCCAAAACTTGGGGCCTTCATCAGCGATTACGGCAGCCTGAGCCGTCGCCGCGAAAAACCGGGCGATCGATGGGTAATCGGGCAAGGCTATCAGCCCTTCAATGAAGACAGCGATAGCGATGCGCCTCCGCTGGCCAGCGATTATGTCGGGCGACTACCAGACCTGCCGATCGCAGCCTATTCG
The DNA here is from genome assembly GCF_009129705.1 of Roseobacter sp. TSBP12. NCBI lineage: Bacteria > Pseudomonadati > Pseudomonadota > Alphaproteobacteria > Rhodobacterales > Roseobacteraceae > Roseobacter > Roseobacter sp. TSBP12. The sequence goes on along the minus strand of NZ_PYIB01000048.1, from coordinate 6,692 downwards.
CGCCTGGCGCAGGCCGCGGAAGACTTGCTGCCGGCCCCGTCATCAACGGTTCGCCGCCGCGGGTTCGAGCCCGGGTTCGATGGCTCGCGCATCCTTATCCCGCGTGGGGTGGAGACGTCGCAAAACCGCCTTCGGGCGGCCTACTGCGATCAGCCGCTGACCTTCCAGGATATCTTGCAAGCGATCGTGGTGCCAGACGGCCAAAGCGACCGCGCGAAGGTTCTCACGGCGATCCTCAATAGTCGCATCGCAGTCTGGTATGCCTTTCATGGCACCGCGTCGTTCGGTTCGGATCGCCCGGAAGTCAAGCAAGCCGACCTGTTGCGATTGCCGTTTCCATCACCCGACGATGTCCCGGATCAAGCCGCAGCAGCCCAAGCGGCCCTTGAGCTGATCGCGATTGTGGACGACGCACGCGAACGCTCCAACGAGCCGTTCTCGATGCAGGTCGATGACAGCGATATCCTTCGGACGATCGACCGGCTCGCGTACCAATATTTTTGCCTGTCTCCCGATGAGATCGCGCTAATCGACGACACTGTCGAGGCTATCCTTCCTGCGCTTCAGCCCCATGAAGGCCACTTCCCGAAACTCTGGGGCGCGCCTGACGAACCGCAACGCGCTCAATATGCGCACACATTGTCGGCGAGCCTCGCGGACTGGTTCAAAGGCAAGAAGATCGATGCGCGCCTTGTCGCGCGCGGCGCTGATTTGGCGATCCTGCGTCTGCATCTGGGCGGCCATGAAGACTATGCCGAAGATGCGGCCGGCGAACTCAGCGAGGTACTCGAGCAGCTTGCAGCCCACATCCACAGGCCCCTCGACGGTAACTTCCAGCTCATGCCGGATCTGCGCGTTTTCGTCGGTGACTGCCTCTACCTCATCAAGCCTATGCAGATGCGCTTCTGGCTGCGCTCCACGGCGCTCGCCGATGCCGATGGAATAGCGCTCGACCTCCAGCAAGCCGCCGCCGCGCCCCAGCAGCGGGGCGCCGATTGATGCTGATCGGTGATGTGCAGGGATGGGTCGACAACTTCGTTTCGTTTGACGATCGCTTCCTCGAGAGGATCGCGGCAGCGTGGCCAGAGTGCATGGCGGTTCTTTCCGAACAGCCAGGGGAAGATGAAATCACCATCAACCTCGTCGATCGCCTCGCCAAGGACGTTGTGGTGCGTCGGTTATGCCATTGGGTCGAGTATCAGTTCGAGCCGTTCGGCCTAGCGGCTGACGGGTCGAAATACAGCAAGGGCATCATCGACATCGCCGTACTCTTTGACTGGGATCGGGAGCGATACTTGGCCTATGAGTGCAAGCGGCTCAACGTGATCAACGGCGGAAGCCGCAGTTCCTTGGCCACCGTGTACGTCACCCAGGGCATGATGCGTTTTCTCACCGAGCAGTATGCCGAGCAGCTGCCTGTGGGGTGCATGCTCGGTTACGTGCTCGACGGCGACGTGTCCTTTGCCAATTCACGGATTGCCGACGCCATCGGCAGCCATGTCCCTCTCGCGCTCGCTGAGGGACCTATACCACTTGCCACGATCGCAACGATTGAGCGCTTCCGAACAAGGCACACCCGCCAAACCGGATCACAGATCGAACTTCGCCACGCGCTATTTTCGAAGCCGTCAGCGGTCGCGACAAACGCTTGAGGAAGGCGTGCTTTAGGGGCCTCTCGATTCTTGAAGCTTCAGCGTGCCTTGTACTGATCGATGAAGTATAAGTGACGAAATCATGGAAGGCCGCGACTGCCAATCAAGGGAAACTTGACGCGATCGGCCACCAATAAGGGAGGTCGGTTAAAATGTTTATTGAGCGGCTCAGTCTGACGAATTTCCGTTGCTTCGGACCAGTTGCGACAAGCGTCGATCTAACCTCCGGCCTCACCGCCTTTGTCGGCGTCAACGGCGCGGGCAAGACCACCCTGATGCAGGCCCTGCAGCGCCTCTTCGGCGTGACGGGCGATCAGCGACGACTGCGGCGTCAGGATTTTCACGTCCCTTCCACCGAGCTTGTTGCGCCACTCCAGCGAAACTTCGTCCTAGAGGCAATCATTGCCTTTCCAGAACTAGACGGCGCCGGTGGCGCGGCAATTCCGGAATTCTTCCATCAGATGGCCGCTGAAGAGGCGGGCAAGCTGAAATGCCGCCTGCGTCTCGAAGCGACCTGGACCGATGACGGTTCGCTCGATGGTGAGATTGAACAGAAATACTCGGCGATCCGGACTTTCGGTGCGTTCACCGACCCTGATTGTACCGAGTTGAGAGCCCCCGACCGGGCACGGATCCAAATGATCTACGTGCCGGCGACGCGGGACGGCGCCTCCCAGGTGACGGCCTTTCTGCGCGGCAGGCTTTGGCGCGCTATCAACTGGTCACAGGGAGTCCGCGACACGTTTACACACGCCGGCGCCGCCTTGAACGGCGCTTTCGCCGGGGAGCCGGCCGTCGATGTGATTGCGGCAGCGGTGACGCGGCGGTGGCAGGAAGTGTACACAGCCGGGACCGACACGACACCAGTCTTCCGCCCGCTCGATCTGCGTTTTGAGCATTTCATCCGGAAGGTAGAGGTGGTCTTCCGCCCCGACGAGGCCGGCCGGGAGCGAGCCCTCGATGACCTAAGCGATGGCCAGAGGTCGCTCTTCCATTTGGCGATGACCGCGGCGACTCTTGACGTTGAAGCCGGGATCGTCGCCGATCCTGCTGGGGCCGGTTTCCAGGCTGGCGGCGTACCGTTACCGGCGCTCACGCTCATCGCGATCGAAGAGCCCGAGAACAATCTCGCTCCCTTCTATCTCTCCCGCATCGTCCGGCAGATACAGGACCTGACGAAGTCGCCGCAGGCGCAGGCCGTTGTCTCCAGCCATTCTCCAAGCATCCTCGCCCGAGTGGACCCGACGCAGGTCCGGCACTTCCGGCTTGATCCGCACGATCGAACGGCCCGCATCCGCCCGATCAACCTCCCCGTCGGCGAGGAAGAGGCGTCGAAGTTCATTCGCGAGGCCGTGCGGACCTATCCCGAACTCTATTTCGCGCGCTTCGTCGTGCTGGGAGAAGGTGCGTCCGAGGAGGTCGTTCTTCCCCGTCTCGCCGAGGCGATGGGGCTCGACATCGATCGATCCTTTGTCGCGGTCGTTCCGCTGGGCGGTCGGCATGTGAACCACCTCTGGCGACTGCTGACCGATCTCGACATCCCCTATGCCACCTTGCTGGATCTCGACTGGGGCCGTTCTGGGGGTGGGTGGGGACGTATCAAAACTGCCTGCACGCAACTGCTCGCAAACAACATCACGCCACAGGCCATCTTCGGGCAGCATCTTAACGCCCAAGGGCCAGCCGCCAATCTGGCGGCTTTCGATGCTCTGCCGATCGAGGACACTGCGGATATCACAAATTGGATGAGTTGCTGCGCCAGTTCAATGTCTTCTTCTGCACGCCCCTCGACCTCGACTACTCGATGCTGAAGGCTCTCCCGCTCGCCTATCAGATCGTCGAACCCGGCCGCCAGGGCCCCTCGCCTGCAGGAGAGCCGCGCACGGCGGTTCTCGGCGACGACGGTCTGCCTCACCTGTACGCTGCCGACCAAGACGGTTTGATGCGCTGGTATCGGTATCTATTCCTAGGGCGCGGCAAGCCCAGCACCCACGTTCGGGTGTTGAGTGCACAAGACCCGGCTGCCCTCGCAGCCGCCGCTCCCGAAGAACTGCGCGCACTCCTGACCTCAATTGTCGCTCGTCTCACCCCGCCGCCTCCTGCGGGCGCCTGACCATGCGCCTTATTCGGCCAGAGGACTGGCGCCCGAGCGGCATTAACGATCTCGAACCTGTGGCGTGGAATGCCCTGCGCCACGCCGGATCGGCGTGTGTGGTCGCAGGCCCCGGCGCCGGCAAGACCGAGTTTCTGGCCCAACGCGCCGACTATTTGCTTGAGACGGGCCTCTGCCAAGCGCCGCACCGCGTGCTGGCGATTTCGTTCAAAACAGATGCAGCCAACAATCTCGCGTCGCGCGTCCGCCAGCGGTGCCCGCCAGAGTTCGCCAACCGGTTCGTGTCGGTCACCTTCGACGCCTTCACCAAGAGCCTTGTCGACCGCTTTCTCAACGCCATCCCCGCCGACTCGCGCCCGACCCGGCCCTACGAAATCTCCTTCCCAAAGCGCAAGGCGATAGAGGGCTTCCTCACGCTCGCCCGGCTCAGTGCGCCACCGAAATGGCAGGCGGAAATCGCCGGGTACAGCGCGAGCGACTTTGAACCCAAGATCGTCGGTAGCTATCGTCTGCCCATGGGACCTATCGCGCCCCAGAACGCCGCCGAGTTCGCCATCGCCCGCTGGTGGGGAACGCAACTACGGCCAGGTCAGCCCGCTGCACTTACGTTCGTCGGCATCAACCGGCTCGCGGAGCTGCTGCTCCGGGCCAATCCCCACATCCGTCGGGCTCTTGTCGCCACCTATCCCTTCGTTTTCGTCGATGAGTTCCAGGACACAACCTACGCGCAATACGACTTCCTGCTGTCGGCCTTCTTTGGCGGACAGACCGTCATCACCGGCGTCGGTGACGACAAGCAGCGGATCATGGTCTTCGCTGGCGCGCGCCAGGACGCCTTTCAGCGGCTGCAGGCCGATTTCGGGGGAGCCCGCTTCCCCCTCCTTTTTAACTTCCGTTCCTCGCCTGACTTGGTCGCTATCCAGCACGTCGTCGCGCGCGCTCTGGATCCGAACACTGTCCCAACGGTCGCTCAGACAGCGCGCCAAGTCGATGGCGACGTGGCTCAGGTCTGGTCCAGCCAGACCAAGGCGGCGGAAGCCACCCACCTCGCGCAATGGATCGCCAACGACATGGCCACCCGCGCCCGAGCGCCGCGCGACTACGCGCTCCTCGTGAAACAGAAGTCCGACGACTATGAGCACGAACTCGCTGGAGTCTTCGCCGCTCACGGTCTGCGGATCCGTAATGAGAGCCATACCCTTGGCAAAACCTCGCTTCAGGATTTGCTTTCCGATGATTTAAGCAGGCTCGCGATCGCGATCTTCCGCCTGGGCGCGACACGCCGCGCGCCGACCGCATGGCAGCTGGTTTCGTCTTCCGTTCTGGCGCTGCGCGCTACCGGGCAAGACGATGATGCGCGCGCGGCCAAGGTCGAGGCGGAACTCAGCGCATTTCTTACAGCCTTGCGCACCGACATGGCGGCCATCGCCCCGTCGCGGAAAAGCGCTGCCAATTTCGTCAAACGGGTTTTCGAATACCTCGATCTCGGGGCGATCGCCCGAACCTATGCCGAATATGGCGTTGGCGACTCGCTTCAGATCATCCTCGAAGCTTTTTGCATCCACTTCTTCGCGTCCACCGATGGCGCCCCTAACTGGACGGCCTGCCTAGATGCGTTCGAGGGGGTCAATCAGATTCCGATGATGACCGTCCACAAGAGCAAGGGGCTTGAATACGACACCATCATCTTCGTTGGCCTCGATGACCGGGCTTGGTGGGCCCACACCCCCGGCGACCCCGAAGGCGTCGCAGCGTTTTTCGTCGCCCTCTCGCGGGCGAAACAACGCGCCATCTTCGCCTTCTGCCAGCAACGCGGTCAACGAAACAACGTGGCAGAACTCTATCAGCTACTCACCGCTGCCGGAGTAACGGAGATCGAGATATAAGGGTTACGGTGCTGTTCGGCAAAGCACCGCGTCGCGACAGCATCAACCACCTATCAACTCCTCGATGAAATCCTCCTGCCGGTCGATCGTCGCCTCCCATGCCTTCGGCACTGCGGCTTCCCGATCGAGCGTCCCGGGCTCAGGCTGCCCGCGCCCCGCATTCATCGCCATTACGCTCATCGCGCGCGCTTCTCGTCGCTGCGAGCGATCCCGGACCGGCGCGCGTTCGGCTGGTTTCGCCTGCCCGTCTGCGCCGACCTCGTCACCGCCGTCGCCGCCCACTATTCCATTCCAGGGCCCCACGTCCTTCACACTCGGCGGATAGGGGAAGGGCTTGCCCTCCTGGCGGGCAAGCATGTCCTTGAAGAACGGATCGTCGTAATACTTGATCCGGCTTGCCTTGATAGGGTGCTGGGGCGAGGCGAGGATGATGACCTCGTCAGGATCCATCACGCGCGCTTCGGTTTCGGAAAGCAGCGGCCGCTCTTCCAGACGCGCCGAGGTCGAGGTTGCTCCAAGGAAGCCCTTGTTGCGGCCGTACATCCGGGTCACCGCCTCGCGGGTGGTGCTGCCGACCGCGGCGGAGACCTCCTTCACGGTGCGCTGGTCGCGCGGTGTAATATAGAGCTTCAGCCCTGCTCCGTTCTCGAGGCTTTCGCGGCCCTCGGGTCCGTAAATCCGATCAAGCGAGGCAAGTGACTGCGCGATCATTGCGACGCGGCCGCCATAGCTTGCGAGCGAATGGATCGCGCGCTCCAGATAGGGCATCGCCCCCATCTGCTGGAATTCGTCGATCATCATCATGACCGGCCAGGGCTCATCCGGGCCCGGCTCGTTCAGGCGGATCGAGGCGATGAGATCGGCGAACATCAGACGCAGGAGCGGAGCGAGGGTTGCGATGTGATCCTCGGAGACCGCGATGTAAAGTGACTGCGGGGTCTTGCGAAAGGTCGAGAAATCGAAGTCGCTCGACTCGGTGGCCGAGCGCACCGCCGGGTTGTCCCATTGCTTGAGACCTGCGGTCATCAGCGCCTGGATGTT